>JAJYIO010000030.1 GCA_021790035.1 bacterium
TCAGGGCTGCAGCGGGCACCGTCGCCGCCAGGCTCGTCGCCGTCACGGCCGTGACCGAGCCCGTGGCGTCGCCGCCAAAGACCACCGTGTTGTAGCTGGTGCCCCGGGTGTCGAAACCCGTGCCCGAGATCGAGACGCTGGTGCCGGTCGGCCCCGAGGCCGGGCTGAAGGAGCTGATCACCGGATAGAGGCTGAACGTCGGTCCCAGGGCGATGAGGCTACCCACCTGCACCGAGACCGGGCCGGAGATCGCGCCCGAAGGGACGGTGACCGTGAGGCCGGTGCCCGTCACGTTGGACGGGGTGCCAGCGGCTACCCCGTTGAAGGCCACGGCATCGTTCGACGGCGTCATTGAGAAGCCCGTGCCGGTGACGGTCACCGAGGTGACCACCGAGCCGGTGGCGGGCGACACGGCGGTAACCGACATCGTGGTGCCTCCCGTTCCGAGGGCCACCCAGGTATCGGGCAGCGAGAGGCCGATGTACGCGACCGGATCGTCGTTGTCGGTCAGGGCCTGATCGGCCAGGCTCAGGAGATCCGTGTAGTCCGTGCTCGAAAGACCGCTGACCGGGGAGTAGGTGCCACTATAGAGGGTGCCCAGCAAACCGTTGAAGTTGAAGGGCCCCGCCTCGGCGTTGCGCAGCGCGGCTCCCACGGACAGGGCCGTGGTGCCGTCGGTGATGCCGATGGCGCCCACCGTGATCGACGACCAAGCCCCGCTAGTGAAGGCGATCAGCGTGCGAACGCGTGCGGCGTTGTTACCCGGGAGGTTGTCGTCGAGCCCCTTTACGGCTTCGAGGTAGTAAACCGCCCCTGGGGTGGGCGTCCAGCTCGGCAGGCTCAAGACGAAGCCGCCGCTGGAATTCGTCACCGTGGTCGCGACGGTCGTGTCGCCGCTCGTGTCGATGAGCGAAACCGTGGACGCGTTGGAGACGTCGTTTGGCCCACCGCAGCCGAGGCAAGCCTGGACCTTGCGGCCTGCTAGCGCCTGCGTCCGTATGGCCGAGGGGAAGGTCACCTGACCTACGACGGGGGGAACCACCGGCCTGGCACCGATCCCACCCGCCGGGCCTCCGCTTGGAACTGGCTTGTTGCCGCCCAGGAGCTGCTGAACCTGCCCGGCGGTGCTTGACGCCAGCTGCGGCAGGAGGCCTCCGGGTCCGCAGCCGGCAACGACCAGCGCAGAGGTGACGGCTGCCAGCAGCGCTTGCCAGCGTTGGGCTTGTCTGGACATCGGCTTTCCCCCTTTGTCTTGCAGTGACGAACCCCTCTCCGAAAGCCGCAACCGGCGTTCGGTCATGGGTGGATCGTGAAGGGCAGGGTGCGCGTGAGCTCTCCAGAGCCTACCGAGATGGTTCCCGTGGCGGTCTGCGAGACCGTCGCCGGCTCGGACACCACGGTCTCGGACCCGCTGGCCAGGGAGAACGACAGGTTGACGGGGCTCCCGCCGCCAGGTGTCATCGAGGTGCTGTCGGACCAGTACACCCACGGCTGGCTCACCGGGTTGCCAGAGGTGTCCGTCACGATGGAGCTGAGCGTGGCAGAGGTCACGCCGAGGGATGGGTAGAAGTCGATGCTGGTGGTCGCCAGGCTGATGTTTCCCAGCACCGTGAAGGGAGCGCTGCCCACTCCAGGCACTCCGTCGAGCGAGACCGAGAGCTGGCCGTCGGCCGCTGCTGGCGGCACCAGCACGGTGGCCGTGTCGGCATCGAGGACGTTCAGGCTCGAGCCGGGCAAGCTCCCGAATAGCACCGACAAGGCCGTGCTCGCGGGGCTGCGGAAGTTCGACCCGTAAAGGAAGACTGTCGTCCCTGGCGCGCCGTCGGGAGGCGAGAAGGACGCGATCGCCGGGACGTAGAGACCCCCGAGATTCACCATCGCTCTCGTCACCTGATCGGTGAGCACCTCGGAGCTGGCGGTCCCCTGGGCGGTCGGGGCTCCGCCCGGGTCGTAGGCATTGGCCGAGAGCGTGTAGCCCCCCTGCGGCAGCAGGACCGAGGCCGTCGCCTCGGACTGCCCTGCCAGGCGCTCCAGGGACAGCTCCTCGGTAACACCTTGTCCTGAAATCGCCAGGCTTATCGTCTGCGTATCGGTCGGGATCACCTGGACCTGCCTGGGCCAGTGCACCGACACGGAGAGCTCGCCCTGGGCCGCCGGACCGCTCGGGAGGCCAGCGACGGGAACGACGATTTCCACTTCGCCGGGCGAGGAGATCCGCACCAGAGAGGCGGCGGGTGAGCGCGAGCAGGCGGCCAGGGCCGCCAGGGGAACGAGGGTTAGCATGCCGATTCCGTCGGCCCGGAGAGCGTGCTTCATTGGATTCCCACCTCGAGGATGCCACCGGTCCCCACCGTCACCTGGGCTATCGCCACCCGTCCAGGATCCGCCTGTGCGGCGGCGGTGATGGTCACGGTCTGCGGCTGGGCACCAGGCAGCACGTCGACGGTTCCCGACGTCGACACGCTGGCAACCGTCGGGGCGCTGCTGGACCACGTGACGGCAGAGCTCGTGCTCGCGTCCGAGAGGATGACCGTGGCTGAAAGCTGACCAGTGGTCACCAAACCGGCAGAATCTCCACCAAAGCCCGGCGCATTGAGGGCAAGCGCCGCCGGGCTCACCGTCACCGAGACTACCGTCGGCCCTGCGGGCAAAGCCGGTGCCGTGGGTGACGGAGTCGGCGCAGCGGAACCCGCCGGGCTGGGGGAGTCGGATGCCCTGGGCGACGGAGTCGGGCTCGTAGAGCCGTCGATGCAGCCAGCGATGCCTGAGCCATCGCCCGACGCCGCCTTGCAGCCGTCCGGCGACGCCGGCGCCTTGGTGGCCGTGGCCCGTGGCCGCGGCAGGCCGACAACCGTTGTGGTTGCGGGAGTGTTATCTTCGCAGCCCAGAAGCCCGTTTGTAGCCAGAAGAACGACTGCGGCGGCAGTGAGACCAGCCCGGGTCGATCTCCTTGCGGGGCGCTTATATATCATCCCTTTTCCCCATCGCTGCTCACCGACCAGGAACTACGGAAGCTGGAAATATCTTCAGTTCTCCCCTGCCGCAATCGTACCCTGGCGTCCATCGTCTGCTAATGCTCGGAAGTTGATAATGATTCCGGGTCCAGGAGGGAGTAGATACGTCTCAATAGCCGGTAATAGCGATTCATGCTCGCCGACAAAGCTGAAGAAGTTCCTTCTACCGTTCCCATTTCGAGCTTTGCGCCCGCGAGCTCCGCGAAGAGGGTTTCATGCGGTTGACTTTCGAGAAGGTAGGCCTGCAGGGCGACCCGGCCCCCGAGGCCGATGCGGTCGATGACCCACCAGAACTCTATCTCGGACAGACTCATGCACAGGTCGGGAACGCCGGCCAAGGCGTGCAGGTTGGCCCGCGAAGGAGCCCGCTGCCCACTCTCTATCGCAAGCAAGTTCGGGGGCGGGATATCTGCTAGCTGACCGAGACGGTAACCGGTGAGATCGCGTTCCTTTCGCCTGGCGCGCAGAAGACGTCCAAAAAGCTCACCCAAGTCCGGCTCCATCCTGCCTCATTGACTCGACGACTCGATTTCCTCGTACGGAAATCTCTTTGGCTATCGTAGAGTGGCAGGATTCCAGAATTCTTCCAAAGATCTTCCTCGTCTGGCCGGGTAACATGCGATCGATGGAGACCGCCAAACAAGGGCCCTTCGCGGAAATCGATCGCCTGCTCGACCTCGGAGACGAGGAAGGTGCTGCGGGCAAGCTGGCTGATCTCGTCAGCGCAGGCGTAGCCCAAGATCTTCGCGGGGCTCTCGACGGCTACCTGGAGCGGTTCGCACCCGAGGTGATCGCATGCAACCCCAGGCTCTGGATGGTCTCGGCTGTCGTGGAGCAACTGCACGGCAATCTGGCCGAGGCCGAGGCCAGGATGCTTGCTGCTTACAGGGCCTTCTTGGCCCAAGAGGAACCGGGCCTGGCCTTTTTTGCCTGCAGTTTCCTCTTCCAGATCCGCAGGTGGAAAGGCCAAGGGGACGCTGCCGCCGACCTCGTTGCCGACCTCCTGGCGCTCGAGCCTCATGCCCCGGAGGAGGCGCGCCTGCACATGCGTGGTTTCCTGGGTGCGTTCTACCTCTTCAGGGGCGAGTTCTCGCGCGCCCGGGAGACATTCCGGGGCATCTTGGCCGCCCCCCACCTCGGGCGTCCGACCGTGGGGCTGGTCCATCACCGCGTCGTCCTCGTGCTGGGCGAACTGGAGTCCCTCCGCGGAGACGCACTGGCCGCTGGGCAGCTCTACCAGAAAGCGATCGACCTGGGGACCCAGTGCCACCTGGACCCGAGCCGGAACGCGCGGGCGAAGGTCATGCTGGCGGAGGTGTCGCTGCGCCTGGGCAACCGCACTCTCGCCGACCAGCTTCTCGCCGAGGCGATCGCAGACGCCACCGACGACCCGAGTGCGCAGATCGACATGGTGGGCTCGCGGCTCAACATCTTGATGCTCGAAGGGGAACTCGACGCCGCCTGGACCCTCTGCCGCGAGACCCTCGCCCGCATCCGGCGGGCCCTGCCGGCCGAAGATTCGTGGAATGAAGGCCACCTGATCAGCCTGCAAGCCATGGTGGAGGCCATGCGGGGGCGGGCTTCCCGGGCCCTCGAACTCCACGACCGCTGCCAGGCTTATTTCGGCAAGTCCATCTGGCGCGCCCAGACGCTCATGGACTGGGCCCAGACGCTGATCCTGGCTGGGAGAATCGAGGCTGCCGAGGCCAAGCTTCTGCAGGCGGAGAAGATCCTCGCCAACCAGGAACCTCTCCCGTGGCATGCGGATCTACCTTTGATCCGGGCCGTCTTGCGCCACCGTTCTGGGCACGACGACGAGGCCTTCCACCTGCTGTCTCGTGCCGTCGATGTCCTGCAAGAGGCTTCGCTCGTTCCGCTCGTCGTTTCCCCCATCGCCGCCGAGTTCTGGCGCCTCCTTGCGCGAGGCGGTCACCAGGGGGTCTTGCGCAGGATACAAGCCCTCTACCCGTGGCATGCCGAGGCCATCGCAGCGGCGATCGGAGACCCTGCCGAACCGGCGCCGACATCGCCCCCCTTGTCCATCCGCTGCCTGGGAATTCTCGAGGTGGAGGTCGGAGGCCGGATCGCCCACTGGCCGAGGCGCAAGGCCAAGGCTCTTCTCGCGTGGCTGGCGATCGTTCCCGAGGGACTCGGCCGACAGGAGCTGCAAGACAGGCTCTATCCCGGCCTGGATCCCCGCGCTGCGGACAACGAGCTCGACAAGCTCGTGTTCGAGCTGCGCCGGATTCTCGAACCCGATCGCGTGGCACGCCAGCCCGCGCGCTTCCTGGTGGCGCGCGGCGGCCGTTTTAGCCTTCTCACCGTCGACGTCTGGCTGGACCTCCAAGAATTCCAGGCGGCCTACGCCGAGGCCCTGTCCGCAAGTTCCGAGGACGCGGCCATCACGGCCTGCGAGCGCGCAGCGCTCCTGGCCCGCGGGGAGCTGTTCGCCGATCCGGAGCTCCAGGAATGGTTCGCCGTGGAGCGCCACTTCTACCACATCCGTATCCTCGAGGTGCTCGAACGGCTGGCCGCCCATCACCTCGGCGGTACCGCCCTCACGTCCCGACCCGAGGCCGGCGGCGCGGTTCCGGAACGAGGCCAGCTTTATGCCGAGCGGATCCTGGGGTTCGAGCCCTGTCACGAGGGCGCCCATCGCCTGCTCATGGCGCACTTCGCGCGCCAGGGGCTCTTTGCCATGGCCCGCAGGCAGTATGACCTCTGTGCCGCAGCCCTGGCCCGGGATCTCGAGGCCGAGCCGTCACCGGAGACCCGGGCCCTCCTGCGTGACGTCGCCGGGCTTTGCGACCCTTCCTCTGCTTAGCGGCCTCGAGGAGCAACCCGCAGAAGCGCGCCAGACAGCAACGGTCAGGCCTGATGGCCTGCTGTACCGAGCGCCTCCGCGACGGCCTCGAGGCGCGGGGCGATCGCCGTCGGGCCACCAGCGGCCCGGATGGCGCTCTTGGTATCCTTCAGGCCATTGCCGGTGACCATCGCAAGGGCGGTGTCGCGAGGCGATAGGACCCCGTCCCGCAGGGCGCGACCGAGCCCCGCGAGGCTCGCGGCGGCGGCGGGCTCGGCGAACACCGCGGCTTTTCGGGCCAGGTGCCGCATGGCGTCGAGGATCTCCTCATCGCTGACGCAGACGAACGCGCCCCCGCTTTCCCGCACCGCCCTCACGGCACGGCGCCAGTTGCGCGGGTGTCCGACCGCGATGCTGTCGGCCACGGTGTCGTCGCCGCCCACGACCAGATCCTCTCCCCGGGCGAACGCATCCGCGACGGCCCGCGCACCCTCGGCCTGCACGCCGAGCAACCGGGGCAGGCGCGGGGCCAGGCCCAGCCGGTGCATCTCGACGAGCCCCTTCCAGATGCCCGCGATCGTGCAACCGTCTCCGACCGAGACCGCGATCCAGTCCGGCAGGTCCTCGCCCAGCTGCTCGGCGATCTCGAGGCCGGCCGTCTTCTTGCCCTCGACGAGGTACGGGTTGACCGCCGCATTGCGGTTGTACCATCCGAATTCGCCGCAGGCCTGCTGGCACAGATCCCAGGTACGGTCGTAGTTATCCTGGACCTTGAGCACCCTGGCTCCGAACATGGTGAGCTGCGCGACCTTGGGCTCGGGCGCCCGTTCGGGAACGAAGATGATCGCCGCGAGACCCGTCGCCGCGGCAAACCCGGCCAGCGACGAGGCGGCATTGCCCGTGCTGGCGCAAGCCACCGTGGTGGCGCCGGCCTGACGGGCCGCCAGGACGGCGATGGCCGAGGCCCGATCCTTGAACGAGGCCGTCGGATTGCGTCCATCATCCTTGACCCAGAGCCGACGCATACCGAGGTACTCGGCCAGATGCACCGCATCGTAGACCGGAGTCCAGCCGACCTGCAGGTCCGGGGGAACCAGCCCCCCGCCGGTGGAGCCGGAGGCAGAAAGCTCGACCGGCAGCAGCTCCCGGTAGCGCCAGAGGTCCCGGGGCCGACCGGCGAGGTCTGCTGCAGAAAAACGCGCATCCGGCCCGTAGCGGACCTCGAGAATACCCTCCAGGCCGCAATCCGAGCAGGTCATCGCGGCGCCCGGAGCATACGTGCGTCCGCACTGCACGCACTTCAGTTCTTCTATCTTCGACATTCGTAGATCTTCACCGGACAGGCGCCGGATCGGCATCCGGGAGAAATCCCGTCCATCCGCCCAAATTGCGGACGCCCCCGCTGTCGGCATGGAATTGCTATAGTGGCGAGCGTCCCAGGGGGCAGCCAGGAGGTACCGGCCTTGTCAGAACTCGTTTACGGTCCCACGTTCGAGGAGATGCTGTATCCGGACCGGGTCGATCCCGCCGTGCGCAAGCGGGCGCTCGAGGCCGCGACCGCCGCTCCGCTGGATCCGATCAACCTCTACAACATCACGTGGAAGGCGCCCGACGGCAAGGTCCGGATGCTGGTGCTGCCGCCCGAGCTGACCGGGGTCGACACGCCGATCGTGGTGATGGTGGGCAAGCATTTCCCGACCGGCAGCCACAAGGTCGGCGCCACCTACTCGGTCACGATGGAGAAGCAGATCCACGACGAGATCGAGCCTGGCAGGGATACCCTCATCTTCCCGAGCACCGGCAATTACGGCATCGGCGGCGCCTGGGTCGGCACGCGGCTGGGCTACCAGTCGCTGGTCCTCCTGCCCGAGCAGATGAGCAAGGAGCGCTTCGAGAAGATCCGGTCGTATGGCGCCGATTACATCGCGACCGTGGGCTGCGAGAGCAACGTCAAGGAGATCTACGACAAGTGCAACGAGCTCGCGGCCCAGAGCCCGCGCAACAAGGTCCTCAACCAGTTCGAGGTCATGGGGAATTACCGCTTCCACTGGTACGTGACGGGTAACTCCGCGCTCGAGGCCCTGGCGGAACTGGCCAGCTCCGGGATCGGCGATGGCCGGGCGGCAGCCTTCGTATCGGCGATGGGCTCGGCGGGGACGATCGCCGCGGGCGATCGCCTCAAGCAGCACAACCCCGACTGCAAGATCGTGGGCCTCGAACCCATCCAGTGCCCGACCCTCTACAACAACGGATACGGCGACCACGATATCCAGGGCATCGGCGACAAGCATGTGACCTGGATCCACAACGTCCGCAACATGGATGCCATGATCGCCATCGACGATCTGTCGTGCAAGCTCGGCCTGCAGGTCCTTTCGGACGACGTCGGCATCGCCTACCTGGCCGACGAACTCGGGATCGGACAGGGCGCGCTGGCTTCCATGCAGGGTACGTTCGGGATCTCGGGCGTGTGCAACATTCTCGGGGCGATCAAGGCGGCCAAGCACTACGGCTTCGACAAGAAGTCCGCGGTCGTGACCGTGGCGACCGATTCGCTGGATCGGTACTACTCGGTCATGGCGGATCTCGACGCCACGTACGGAGCGCTCACCAAGGCCGAGGCGCATGCCCGGGTCCGTTCGATCTTCCACGGCGCGGGCCTCGACTGGATCCAGGACGGCACCCCGCACGCCCGCGACCGCTGGCACAACCTCAAGTACTACACGTGGGTCGAGCAGCAGGGCAAGTCGGTAGCGCAGCTCAACGCGCAGAAGTCTCACGAGTTCTGGCTGGCCGAGCAGGATCAGGTAAAGGAGTTCGATCGCGTGCTGCGTCAAAAGCGCGGATCGGCGGTCATGGCGTAGTCGCCCCCGGGACAGGGACCGACCTGGCGCTCGCGATCGTGGCAAGCGAGGATCCGATCCGGTAAACTGGCGGCATGGCAATCAACCACGAGTGGGTACGGTACGGTCCCAACGGCGCGAGCGGCTTGCTCTGCACGCCCGAGCGGGCCAGCGGGCCGCTCCCGGGCATCCTGGTGTTCCAGGAGATCTGGGGCGTGGATGCCCACATCGAGGATGTCACGCATCGGTTTGCCGCGGCCGGCTATGCCGCGTTCGCCCCCGATCTCTTCGCTCCCGAGGGCGAGCGGCCCGAGTCCCTGACCCGGGAGCGCATCTCGGAGGCCCAGGCGTTCATGGGTAGCCTCGGCCCGTCGGCGTTCGTCCCCGAGGTCCGCGACCAGGCCCTGGCCAAGCTTCCCGAGGCCGAGCGCAACCGCATCAGCCAGACCTCCCAGGCCCTCTTCGCCCCGCTCGCGAGCCGGGCCAACTGGCTCGACGCCTTCCGGCCGCAACTGGTCGATGCGGCCGCCTGGCTGCGCCGGGAGAATCCGACGAGCGCGGGCCAGAAGGTCGGAGCGGTCGGCTTCTGCATGGGCGGCGGCCTGGTGGCGCTGCTGGCCTGCGACGACGAGGAACTGGCCGCGGGCGTGATCTTCTACGGCCAGTCCCCGCCCCTCGACCGGGTGGCCGGGATCCGGGCCCCGATGCAGGGCCACTATGGCTCGCTCGACACGCGTATCAACGAGGGCGTGCCAGCCTTCGAGGCCGAGATGCGAAGACTCGGCAAACCCTTCGAGCCCTTCTTCTACGAAGGGGCCCCGCACGGTTTCTTCCGGGACGGCGGCCCCTCCTACAACGTGGCGGCTAGCCGCGTGGCTTTTGCCCGCACCGTGGACTTCTTCGCACGACATCTCGCATAGGGATTCTCCGGATCGCGGGGCTCGAAGCGCTGCGGATGATCCCTCGGGTCCGGTGCCTCTCTCGCCTGGCCAGGGGAGCCGACTCGAGCCGGGGAGGGCGATGTTGAGCCAGGACCATCCGCCGAGCCTGGTGATGTTCAAGCCGACCGGGCCGCTTTGTAACCTCGATTGCCGCTACTGCTACTACACCGGACGCCTGGATCTCTTCGACCCGAAGCCGCGACGGATGTCCGACGACCAGCTCGAAGACGCCATCAAGCAGGTTCTCGCGGCTGCCGGGCCGAGCATGCACTTCGAGTGGCACGGAGGCGAGCCCACCCTCCTCGGGCTCCCCACGTTTCGCAAGATCGTGGCCTGGCAACGTCGTCATCAGCGTGCCGGGCAAACCGTCACGAACGGCCTCCAGACCAACGGCACGCTCCTCGATGCGGACTGGGCGCAGTTCCTGTTCGAGTCCCGGTTCTCGGTCGGCCTCAGCCTGGACGGGCCGACGGCCATGCACGACGCGTACCGAGTCGCCAGCGACGGCCGGCCGACCCATCGGCAGGTCGTGCGGGCCCTTGCCGCCCTCAACCGGCGGCGCGTCCACGTCGACGTGCTATGCGTCGTTCACCTGGCCAACGTGCACAAGCCCGAGGAAGTCTACCGCTACTTCCGCAGTCTCGGCGTCCGCTACCTCCAGTTCTTGCCCCTGGTCGAGCCCGACGGTGACGGCAACATGAGCGAACGCACGCCCGATCCGGAGGCGTTTGGCGAGTTCCTGTGCCGCGTCTTCGATCTGTGGCTCGCCGAGGATGTGGGCAAGGTAGTCGTCCAGTGGTTCGACGAGGCGATCCGGCCCGAACTCGGCTTGCCGCACTCCCTGTGCCTGTTTCGCGAGACGTGCGGCGACGTGCCGGCGCTCGAGCACGATGGAACCCTGTATCCGTGCGATCACTTCGTCGACGTCAGCCATCGCCTCGGATCGATCCAGGACCAGGGCCTCGAGCGTCTGTGGGCCGCACCCGCCCTGGCCGCGTTCGGACAGAGAAAGCACCAGGCCCTTCCGGACTCCTGCCGCAGGTGCGACGTTCTCGCGTGGTGCCATGGCGGCTGCCCGAAGGATCGCCTGGCCGTGACGCCGGACGGAGAGCCCGGGCTCAACGTCCTCTGCGCCGGACTCAATCGCTTCTTCAGGCACGTGCAACCGGCCCTGCCCGAACTGGCCCGGCGCGTAAACGACCGGCGCGCTTCCCGCAACAGCGCGATCCATGATACTTTCGACCTACGATGAGTACGGCCAGGCGAAATGACGCGGGCAAGCCCACCACGATGGCTTGTGATGGGACCGAGCTGCCCGTCGATGTCTTCGATCGTCATGCCGAGCTCTGCGCGGCTCTCTCGCACGGCAAGCGCCTGCGGATCGTGGCCCTCATCGCCACCCAGGAAATGAGCGTCGGCGATCTGGCGGCGGCCCTCGGCGTGGCGCTATCCAACGTGAGCCAGCACCTGACGCTCCTCAAGGCACAGGGGCTCATCCTGTCTCGCCGGGAAGGTCAGACCATCTTCTATCGACTGGCCGATCGACGGATCCTCGAGGCCTGCATCCTCATCCGGGCCGTGGTGCTGGACAGGCTAAACCTCGACGCCGGCGGACCGTGGGTCAGCCCCCCCCAACAGGGTCATCGGCGTCTTGGCAAGGTCGACGGAAGGGGAACCGACGCGACGCTGCAACCCGCCGCCGGGCACGCACAGGGGGATCTGCCGGTGGCTGACAAGACCATCGACGCCACCATGGTTCCGTGCCCGGGACCGCTTCTGGCAGCCAAGAGCGCCATCTCGGGGATCAACCTGGGGGAGATCCTGGAAGTGATCTCGGGCGATCCGGGAACCGTCGAGGACATGCCCTTGTGGGCCGGACGCGTCGGGCATGAATACCTGGGAGCAGCCCACGATTCCGGGCGGTGGCGGCTCTTTGTCCGGCGCTTGAAGTAACCCGGCTCGCACCTCGAGGACAGATCTTGCCAGGCCTCACCAGGAAGTACGTCATCATCGCAACGCACGGGCCCGAAGACGCCGAGCGGGCCTCTCTGCCCTTCGTCGTGGGCAATGGCGTCCTTGCCATGGAAACCAACTGCACGGTCATTCTCCAGGCCGGCGCGACCCTCCTGGCCGCCGTCGGCGCCGCCGACTTCATCCACGCCCCCGAAATCCCGCCGCTCAAGACCCTCGTCGACCTCTTCCTCGACAACGGGGGCCACATTCTCGCGTGCGTGCCCTGCCTCAAGGCGCGTCACATCGGCTCGGATCGCCTCATTGACGGTGTCGAGATCATCACGACGGGTCGTCTGGTTGTCGAATCTCTGGAAGCCGACGTCGTCCTCAGCTACTGACCTGAAGGGGGGTCTCCCTCGCAAGCTCGGGGAGTGACT
>JAJYIO010000031.1 GCA_021790035.1 bacterium
CCGATCTCGGGCCCGATCCACCCGAGCCGGGATGCCTTCGATGGCAGTTCAACGCACGCGGGCTAACGCAAGCGCAGGGGCCTCGATCTCTCGAGGCCCCTGGCAGAGTTGCGGGGGTAGGATTTGAACCTACGACCTTCGGGTTATGAGCCCGACGAGCTACCGGACTGCTCCACCCCGCGGCGAACAGAAACAGGTTATCACGGCGGTAAGCGTCGGTCAAATGTCCCGTCCCACAGGACCGCTCGATCTCCGCGCCGGGCCGGCAATGCGGCGGGGGGCGATCAAACCGGCGCCGGAAGCGGAGAACGACCCGCGGCGGGCACTCCGACCTGGATGGCTCCGGTCGTGAGCGGCGCCTCGAGGTCTGCCATCGCGGCGGGACGAGGGCTCACGAAGGTGTAGCCCACGCCGTTTATCGTCTGGATGAAACGGGGAGACGATGGCGTGGCTTCGAGCTTCACGCGCAGGTGTCGGACGTGGGTCTTGAGCAGATCCCCGCTGGAGTCGTTCTGGTATCCCCAGATCAACTCCTGGAGACGTGCTTTCGTCATCACCTGGTTGGCATTGAGCATCAAGAGGCCCAGCAGCTTGGCCTCGAGGGGCGTCAGGCGTACCGGAGCCGGATTGCCGGCAACGGCGGCCTCGAGTCGATTGCAATGGAGCCGGAAAGGACCGCGCTCCACGACTCCGCCAAGCTCGCCGCCCCCCTGGGTCTGCCGGCGTCGCAACACGGCTCCGAGCCGCGCGGTCAGTTCCGCCACGCGCACGGGCTTCACGACGGCATCGTCGACACCGGCCGCAAAGGCCCGGAGCATGGTCTCCTCGCGGGTGCAGGAGCTGACGAGGATGAGGCCGGTGTCGCTATCTCCTCGAATGGCTCGGCAGACGTCGAGGCCCGATCGATCGGCCAGAGGGTGGCCGACCAGCACGCCGTCTGGCGGCTCCGGGTCCGCGAGGATCTGGAGGCCCTGCCACCCGGTCAGGGCGTGCTCGACCTCGTAGCCGGCGTTCGCGAGGGCGAAGGAAAGCGCTTCGGCGCACGGGGCGTCGGATTCGATGACGAGGATCCGCATATCTCCTCCATGGCTGGCTTCGTTTCTTCCTGGAAGGGTCGTTTCCCAAGCTTAGAATTGGCCATCGGTCGGACGCTTGGTCCAGTTCGGCCGAAGATCGTGTCAGCGGGATCGAACGGCGCCTCCGGCGAGGTGGAAGCCCGTAAGCTCGGTGACGATCGACCTCCCGTGGTACTCGGACTGCGTGCGCACGATCCCGAGGTCTGGCTTCAGCCAGGCCTCGATGCGGTCATGCGGGTTCGCGGTACTGGAAAAGTCGAGGCGCCAGCAGCCCGCGAACTTGCCGGCGGGTGAAGACACTGTCTCTATCGCGTCTACCCGGGCGATCACCTGGTAGGCGACCCGCCGTCCCCGCGAGTCCACGTAGCTGACGCGCTGGGCCAGCCACGAGTCGTGCGGGAGTGCGGGCGCGAAGAAGTACACGAGCGGGGAGAGGGTCTCGCTGCCCCCCGGCGCGAATTCGAAGGCCAGCGCGTCGTTGGTCCGGATGACCGAGAGGGCGGTGGTCCAGGCTTTCTCTCCGGGAGGCTGCACGGTTTCCTGCTCGGTCGCGACCAATCCCCGCCCGAGCGGCCGCACGCGGGTGGTCGTCAACACGACGCGCTCTCCGGTCGACACGGCGTAGGAGAGTGTGTCGCCGACTTGCAGCACCCGCGGAGGAGGCCCCGCCGCAAGGGCGGGCGGCGCGGAAAACCATGGGCTGCTGGCGCCCAGGATCAGCCCCGCCACGCGGTACCGGACCGATCTCGAGATCCTCACAAGAAACTCTCTTCTCCGGCTGCGCCGGCAGTGGCTTGAGAGGGGCCCTTCGCCCCTCTCAAACTCGCCCCCCGCTGCGGGCAAGCTGCTGCGTAGCCCAGCACAGCAGGTGGCGTTTCATTCGAGAGTGTCGACGCAGCCGGTGGTGGACTTCTACCAGGACAGCCTAGCGATCGATTGGCCGCCTGGCCTAGTCATCGCCGGCCAACGGCGTTCGTCCTGGCTGGTAGAATTCTGGAAATGAACGCCGTACGTCTGCGCTTTGCGCCTTCCCCCACCGGCTTCCTGCACGTGGGCGGGGCCCGGACCGCCCTCTTCAACTGGCTCCTCGCTCGCCATCGCGGCGGGGCCTTCCTCTTGCGGATCGAGGATACCGATCGCCAGCGGTCGACCCAGGCCTACACCGACGCGATCCTCGACGCGATGACGTGGCTGGGGCTCGACTGGGACGAAGGGCCCGGGATCGGGGGGCCCCACGGCCCTTATTACCAGATGGAACGCCTCGACCGATATCACGAGGCCGCAGACCGCTTGCTTTCGGGCGGCCGCGCCTACCCCTGCTTCTGCCCGCCCCGAGCCGAGGCCGAGGCAACCGAGGACCTCGAGCCCGAGACGCCGGTCAGAGCCGACTGCCGCTGCGCGGAGATGGACCCGGCCGAGCGCCAGCGGCGGGTGGCCGAGGGGCCCCACGCCGTCCGCTTCGCCACGCCCAAGGACGGGGAGATCGAACTCGAGGATCTGATCCACGGTTCGGTCAGGTTCGAGCGCAAGGAGATCGTCGATTTCATCATCCTCAAGGCGGACGGGGTACCGACCTACAACTTCGCCTGCGTCGTCGACGATGCCGCCATGTGCATCACGCACGTCATCCGCGGCGACGACCACCTGTCGAACACCCCCAAGCAGGTTCTGCTCTACGAGGCGCTGGGGCTCGACCTGCCCCGCTTCGGGCATATCCCGATGATCCTCGGTCCGGACAAGAAGCGTCTTTCCAAGCGCCACGGGGCCGTTTCCCTCCAGCAGTTCCGCGAGGACGGATACCTGCCCGAGGCCCTGGTCAACTACATCGCCCGTCTGGGCTGGGCTCACGGCGACGAGGAGATCTTTGGCCGTCAGGAGCTGATCGCTGCCTTCGATCTCGACGGCGTGGGCAAGAGCGCGTGCGTGTTCGACTACGCCAAGCTCGAATGGCTCAACGGGGAGTGGATCCGCAGGCTCGGAGCCGCCGAGATGGCGCGGCGAGTGCGCCCCCTCTGGGAGGGCCGGGGCTGGATCGGTCCAGACGAGTCCGGTGAACGGCTCGAAGGGATCGCCTCCACGCTGGTCGAGAGGGCCAGGACCCTGGTCGAACTCGCGGACAAGGCGCGTTTCTACTTCGACGTTCCGTTCCCGTGGGACGGCGAGGCCAGGGCAAAGTTTCTCACGGATTCCAACCGGCCGATCCTCGCCGCGTTAGCCGAACGCCTCGGAGCGCTCCGGGAGTGGAGCCACGACGCCATCGAGGCGGCCTTCCGGCAGCTGGCGGCCGATCGCGGGGTGAAGCCCGGGGCCGTCATCCAGCCGGTCCGCGTGGCGCTCACGGGTTCTACCGTCTCGCCGGGCATGTTCGAGGTGGTGCAATGGCTGGGGCGGGAACGCACGCTGGCGCGTCTCGAAGAGGCGATCGTAGCAATCGCCGATTCCGCCCGCACATAGACGGGCCGCGCCTGCCGGCCGTATCGTTTTGGCCGAGGTCGCCAAGAGTCGAGACAGAGGCCCCGGAACATTCGCTCCGGGGCCTCTGTTCAGGTTCCGAATCGCGGCTTGGGGTGCCGGCCAAGCCGAGATTCGGTCCCTCCCCCAGTTACCGGGCTCTTCTCTGGGTGCCGACAGAGGAGGACCTGGTCGCTGGAAACTTTTCGTTCGGTGGTTCTTCGGGAAGAGGACCGGCCGCGAGGCCAGGGTGCCGGCTGGCCCCGCGGCTGGTTTCTTACCGTGTTGAAGGAGGTGTCGGTCGCAGGTGGTTCAGGGTGCCGGCTGAACCGCCTGCGCTCCTCGACCTCACACGCTTTAGATGGGCGATCGGGCTTTCGATAGGTGTTAAGAGGAAGTAAAGGCTCTCCGCCGGGTATGAAATCGGGCGTGGCTCTGGTCCCGATCCTCTCGCGCAAGTTCGTGCCGCCGGCTCTCCCGGCGGCGTTCCTGCGGCGAGAAGACGTCGTCGGCGCGCTGGCGAACGCCCGGATCGCGACCGTGTGGGGCGGGCCGGGCTACGGCAAGAGCCTCCTGCTGGCCGACGCTTTTGCCCGTGGGGTTCCGGATGCGGGCCTCGGCGGCCAGTCGTCGGGCGTCTGGCTGTCACTGGAGTCCGCCGACGCTTCGGCTGTCGTATTCCTCTCGCACCTGATCGCCGGGGTCAGCCGGGCGCTGCCGTCGCTCTCGGCCGTACCTGGCGAGCAACTTGCATCGGCCGATCCCGAGTTCGCCGCCGAGCCCGTCCTGGCGCGGCTCACCGAGGAGGTCGCGGAGCTAGGCGCCAATCTTCTGGTCGTGCTCGATGGAGCCGATGCCTTGCCCGCGAATCTGGTCGAGCGCCTGGTCGAGTACTGGCCCGGCCGATTGTGGATCGCGGCCCGAGGCCGGCCCGACGTGGTGGCCGACCTGGAGATCGGCCCCGAGCAGCTGCGGTTCACGGTGGAACAGACCGCCGGTCTGGTCCGGCTCGCGGGGGGCGATCCCGCGATCGGCCAGGCTCTGCACGATCGCACCGCTGGCTGGCCAGCAGGCGTCTCGATGGGAGCGCGAGCGGATTCGGCCGCCCTCCATTCCGACCAGCCGCTCCACGAATACATCAGCCATCAGGTGCTCGCCGATCTTCCTGCCGACGCCAGGGAGGACCTGCTGGCCTGTGCGCTCCTTCCTGGGGGCGCAGCGGCGCTCATTCCCTTGCTCACGGCCCCCGAGGCCCTGGGTCAGCTCGACGCGCTGGCCGCCCAGGGGTTCTTGCTCTCCAAGGGACCGGACGGTTACGTCTTCCATCCGCTGTTCAAGGCCGCCCTCCAGGACGCGGCGGCTCGCAGCTGGCCAGCCGAGCGCTTGCGCGCCTTCCACCTCGGAGTGGCATCGGCGATCGCCAAGGACGATCCCGAAGCCGCCGTCGATCACTGGCTGGCGGCGGGTGCCTGGGCCGAGGCCGAGGTCCGGCTCGTCCAGCTGGCCGATGGAATGCTGGGACAGGGACGCCGCGCGGGCGTCCAGCGCTGGCTCGATCGGCTCCCTTCTTCGTGGCGCGAGGGGTCCTGTCGCGTGGCGCGGCTCGAGGGAGACGTCGCCCGACTTGCCGGGAGGATGGCCGAGGCGCAGGCGTGCTATGACCGGTCCGGTATCCTCGCCAAGGCCGCGGGGGACGCGAGATCGGCCGTCTGGGCGCTCGCGCTGTCCGCGGCGGCGGGTAAGGGCGCCAGGGCGGCGCAGGCGGCTCTCGACATGGCGCCTGCGGACGATCTCGGCCTCAAGGCCTTCGCTTACGATCAGCTGGGCCTTCATCACCTGCGCGAGGGCGATCTCGGCCCGGCGGCGACGTACCTCGGCGAGTCCGCGACCCTGTATCGCCGCCTGGGCGATGCCGGCGGCCTGGCGCGGGTCAGCACTCATCTCGGCCGCGTGCTGGCGACCGGGGGCCAGTTCGAGCGGGCACTCGCCGCCCTGGACGAGGCCCGGATGGCCGCTCGCGGCGCCGGGCGCATACCTCCCGCCGAGGCCGGCGCCGCGGCTGCCAGGGTACGTGCGACCCGCGGCGAGACGACCGAGGCATGGGAGCTGGCCGAGCAGGCGGTCGCGGAGGCTCGCCAGGTCGGCGACCGCCAGGCGGAAACCGAGGCGCTGGCAGCCCTCGGGCATATCTGTCGACTCACCGGCCAGTTCCAGCAAGCCCAGACGCTCCTGGCCGAGGCGGCGGCCCTGGCCGGCCAGCTCGTGGATCCGGTCCTTTTCTCCTCGGCCCAGATCGATCGCGCCGAGCTCGCTCTCGCCCGGGCGCACTCCGCGGAGGCGCGGAGTTGTCTCGAGGAGGCTCGCAGGTTCCGGCTGTCCTTGACCACGAACCATGAGGGCGATCTGCCGCCGTTCGCAGACGACCTCGCTGGCCCTGGAAGCCATGGGTGCAGCATCCCCACGGACCGGCAGGCGCCTGTCGGATACCCCGCCCTCCGAAAGACTGGCGGAGATCGCCGTCGCGCTCTCCGAGGGTGCGCTCGACGGTGCAGACGCCGCTCTGGGCGAGCTCATTCCTGCCCTCGAACGGCACGATCTCCGCTACGACCTCACCCGCGCACGCTTCCTGCAGGCTCGCCTCCTCTCCGCGCAGGGCAAGGCGGACCGGGCCCGCCAGGCCGCGGACGCGGCCCGCAAGCTGGCCCGCCAGTACCAGTTCAGCTGGCTCGAGACTTCCGAGGACGGTCGCGTCGCGGCCGCTCGCGCTCCGGACCTGGCCCTGGAGGCCTCGCTATTCGGTCGCATGCGCGTCGAGGTGGATGGCAAGCAGGTCGCTCAGAGCGCCTGGCGAGCGGCCAAGGCCAAGCTCCTGCTGGCGCACTTGTTGACCAGCCGCCACGGCTCGGGCAAGGAAGACCTCGTCGAGGTCTTCTTCTCGGGCGATGCCAAGGGCAGCTCTCTCCACGTCTTGATCGCCCGCCTCCGGGCCGCCCTGGAGCCAGATCTCGAGCGCAACGCCTCCAGTCGATTCGTCCTCTTCCAGGACGGACGCTACCGGTTCAACTTCGCTCTCCGGCACCGGATCGACACGGCAGATTTCGCCTTCCAGGTGGCGCAGGCCAGGCAGTCCGAAGGCGGCGAGCGTCAGCTCTACCTGCGGCAGGCGCTGGATCTTTACGCCGGACCCTTCCTCGTCGAGTTCGAGGAGCCCTGGGTGGAGGCCGAGCGGGAGCGGTTCCGCCGGGATGCCAGCTGGGTCTTCCTCGAGCTCTCCAGGGCGCTCGAAGCGGCCGGGCAGCACGGTGCCGTCCTGGATCTGGCCGATCGCCACATCCAGATCGATCGCACCGCCCAGGAGGCGCACCGCGCCAAGATGCGGGCCCTGGGCCGGATGGGGCGCCGGGAGGACGCGCTCAAGCAGTTCAAGCTGGTAGAGCGCATAATGAAGCAGGAGATCGGCATCGGCCCAGATCCCGAGACGATCGAGCTGCACCTCCAGATCCTTAGGGGATCCCTTAAGTGAGTTGGCAAGCTGTCGCGGGGCAGTTAAATAATTGCAGAGGAGCTTTTATTCTCGGTTAAGTCCTGCAAGGCCTTGCATCCCTTGTGGATAAGGTCGATGTCAGAGCGAAAAGAACGTGCGACCGCGGTGGGTCGGGAGCGTTCGGTCAAGAAAGGAAAGAACGATGGGTTCGATTCATGTTCAGGGCGTAAGCACGATGGAGACCATCTCCCAGGGCGTGCAGAACCTCCTGAAGGACATCCAGAACAAGGCCGCGTACGTCGGCAACGGCGGTTACACGCCGGATGAATTCCAGGCTTACATGCTCGACATGGAGACCCGTCTGGACATGCTCAAGAAGCTGATGGACGACGTCTCGCAGGCGGTTCGCTCCTTCCACAAGGAGTAAGGTTTCGACCGGTCCGAGGGATCGGTCCACCTTTCGGGAAAGCTCCCGAATCACCGCAAAGGCCGCAGCGCATCGTCGCCGCGGCCTTCAATGCGTGGGGCGAGGCGGTCGAGTTGACCTGCCGGCCTCGCGTACATAGCATGGGCCCGTGGCAAGAATCTTGTTGGGTCTGGTGGCGTCCGGTGGGGACGGCACGCTCTTCGCCGGGACGGTCGCGAGCCTGCTCGCCACCGTGCAGGCCAATCCTGGAGGGCACGAGTTCGAGATCGAACGCGTGCCAGCCGGGCTGTCGCCGGGGCGGGCCCGGGACTTTCTGGCCGACGCCCTGCTGCGGTCCGACGCCGCCGGCTTGATGATCATCGAGTCGGGGTTGACCTTCGGGCCGGACGCCATCGATCGCCTCCTCGGGCACGACGTCCCCATCGTCGTGGCGCCTTATCCCACGTGGGAGGATGCCTTCGAGAGGGGGCTGCAATTGCTTCCAGGCGACGCTCCGGCGATCCTGGCGGGCCTGCGGGAGGTCGAGTTCGCGCCCGCCGGTTTCATCTGGATCCGTCGCACAGCCCTCGAGGGAATGGCGGATGCTGCGATCGCCCGACAGGATTTCGGGCGCCGGATCACCGGTTTCTTCGACCCCGTCGTGGTCCAGGACGGCCAGGCCGCCCACCTCGGCGAGGACTGGGCTTTCTGCCAGCGGGCCCGGGATCGGGGCCTGTCCGTGTACTGCGACTTCGACCTGCCGATCGGTCGCTCGGGCTCGTATGCCTACCAGGTGGAGCCGCTCCCCGATGGCTCGGTTCCCATCCACGAGTACTTTCCGGTCGTCGATCGGCTGATGGCCCTGCCCTCTGCCGCGCTGAGGCCACCTGGCGTGGAGCTTCCGCCGCCCATCGCCGCCTTCGTGGATCAGCTGGAGATGCTCGAGGTCAGCCTCAAGGAGGCCGCGGCCAAGTCGATGGCGGAATACCTGGAACGGAGGGTGCGCTGACCATGGCGAGGATCATGCTGGGTCTGCCCGTCGGGGGAGGCTTTCACGCGCCCATGGTCGAGAGCCTCGTCGCGATGCTGAGCCAGAACCCGGGCGGGCATCGGTTCGACGTGCAGATCTTGACGGGAGAGTCGCTGATTTCGCGAGCCCGGAACAAGCTGGCGGCGTTGCTCGCGGAGTCGGATTGCGACAGCCTCATGATGATCGACTCGGACCTGTCCTTTCCAGTTGATGGCGTCGATCGTCTCTATCAGCACGGAAAGGCCATCGTCGGGGCGACGTATCCGCGCAAGATGTTTCCCCTCGAGCTCCTCGTCGCGGCCGAGAAGGATCAGCCCCCCCTGGCTCGCGGACTGGCCAAGGTCCGCTACCTGCCGACCGGTTTCTTGCTGATCCGGCGCGAGGTTTTCGAGCAACTGGCCGATGAATCCCTTCGTTACATCGAGTTCTTGAAGACCTACATGGGATTTTTCAACCCGATCCTCATCAGGGACTCGGAGGGCACTCCCGTTCACCTCGGGGAGGACTGGGCATTCGGAGAGCGGGCAAGATCCCGCGGGATCGAGACGTACTGCGATTTCGACCTGCAGCTGGTACACCACGGTCGCTATGTCTACAGCATGCGTCGGGTCGAGGGCGGTTATCCTGCGACGGAGCCGCTGTTCTCGGCCAGCCAGGCCTTCCGGCCCGACCGGGCGATGCAGCATCTCGAAGAAGGCCTGAGGCAGTACGAGGCACTGCACGGAATGGTGAAGGGGCTGTTGCCCACCTGAAGTCCAGCCGGCCGGCAGCGGGCCGTTCAGGGCGGCGACGGGATCGGCGCGAAGAGCTGCCGGCGGATCTCTTCCACGAGCTGGCCTTTGGCGGTCGCGGCGTCATGCGCCCGGGACCAGAATCGCAGCTCGACGTTGACCCCCGTGGCATCGAGGGCGGTCGCCAGGAGCTCGGGACCCGGATCCTGGAGGACCAGGGGGTTCTGCCCCACGATGGCCTCCAGCGTGTGGCGCGTCTCGTCGAGGTCCTTGGTGAGCTCGATGTGGAGGGGCAGGATGGATCTGCGAATTCCGAGGCTCGAGAGGTTGATGAGCGGCTGGGAGTAGATCTTGGCGTTGGGGATGACCACCAGCTGACCGTCGCCGGTGTCGATGGTGGTGCTGCGGGTGGATATCGCCAGAACCCGGCCCTCGTAGTCGCCCGTCTTGATGGCGTCGCCGGTGACAAAGGGCCTGGCCAGCATCAACAGGATGCCGGCCAGATAATTCTCGAGGATGTCCTTGAAGGCGAATCCGACGACCACGCCTGACACGCCGATGCCAGCCAGGACCCGGCCGAGACCGACGCCCATGACGGCGGCGGCGGTGGCCATGCCTCCAACGATCAACGCGCCGTAGGAGAGCTGCCCGATGACCAGGGCGGCCTCCTCGCGCTTGCCCGCCTGTCCTACCGCCCGGTGCGTCCATTCCCGGCCCCAGCGTGCGACCCGCAGGAAGATTCCGAAAACCAAGAGACCCAGCAAGACCTGGGGCAAGGCGGCGATGGCGGAGGTCGCCATGGCGTGGATGTTTGCGAGCGCGGGCTTCAGAACGTCGAGCACTCGCACATGTTACCAGGGGCATGCCCGACTCGTGCCTGCGGCGCTCGGGCCCGCAAGGCGAAAGGACCCCTTTCGGAGCCCTTTCGATACCGTCCTGGTGGAATCTGCGACAATGCGCGGGACGTTGCTGTGACCGGTGCTGCGATGAGACGGCGAATATCTGCGATGGGTGCACCAGGAGGACGATGAAGAGATCGTAGCATGTACGAGCGCTTGGCCATGCGGGGAAACTCCGTAGGTTTGCGGTGTGGTTCGCCGGGGGGTCGACCAGGGGAACCAGGCGCGCAACACGCTGTCGGGGTCCGATCTCGGGTAGAATGGCGCGGTCCCCGGCCTTGCCCCTCAAGCGCGCTCGGTTTTGCGCCAACCAAGGAAAGATTCTGGCTCGTGATCGACAACACCATCCTCGAGGCCAATGAACGAGTGCGGGCTGCCGCCGAGCGCTTCGGGCAGATCACCGTTGAGATCAAGCGCGTGATCGTCGGGCAGGGGGCCCTGATCGATCGCCTGCTCATCGGTCTGCTGGCCGATGGCCACATCCTGCTCGAGGGCGTTCCCGGCCTGGCCAAGACGCTCTCGATCAGCACGTTGGCCCAGGTCCTGCAGGCCGAGTTCAGCCGCATCCAGTTCACCCCCGACCTCTTGCCGGCGGATATTCTCGGCACGTCCATCTTCGATGCGAAGAAGGGTCGGTTCCAGACCAAGAGGGGTCCGATCTTCGGCAATCTCGTCCTGGCCGACGAGGTCAACCGTGCCCCGGCCAAGGTCCAGAGCGCTCTCCTCGAGGCCATGCAGGAACGTCAGGTCACCATCGGTGGCGAGACGCTCCCCTTGCCCGAGCCCTTTCTGGTGATGGCCACGATGAATCCCATGGACAACGAAGGGGTTTACTCCCTGCCCGAGGCCCAGCTCGATCGTTTCATGTTCAAGGTCAAGGTGACCTATCCGAGCAAGAGCGAGGAGCTCGAGATCCTCGATCGCATGACCGCGCGCCGGGACGTTCAGCTCGCCAGGCTCGGCACGCTGGATCTGGTGCTCGAGGCCCGCAACCTCGCAGCTGACATTCTGGTTTCCGACAAGATCAAGCGCTACGTGGTGGACCTCGTAGCCGCCACTCGGCAGCCCAAGGAAGCCGGCATGGAGGATCTCGCCCCTCTCATCGCATACGGGGCTTCGCCCCGTGCGAGCATCTACCTGATCCAGGCCGCCAAGGCCCATGCCTTCCTGCGCAAGCGTGCGTACGTGCTGCCTGACGACGTCAAGGCGATTGCTCCGGACGTCTTGCGACACCGCGTACTCTTGACCTACGAGGCCGAGGCCGAAGAGGTTTCCGTGGATTCCGTCGTGAAGCGCCTCTTGTCCCTGCGGGTGCCGTAGGTTTGCCTGGCCGTTCGCTGAAGCGCGGGCCCTCGTCGAGCCACCGAGACGGTTTCAGGCGCTCTCCCCGCGAGCGACTGAAAGGGTCCGGCAGGTCCTTCCGGTCGCTGCGGATCCCGTGGCCATCCCGGGGCTTCGTCGTGCGCGAACTGACCCGGTGGCGGCGTGCGATCGAGACACCCGCTCGGGTCGCCCCGGCCACGAGCTTGATGGCCAGGAAGATCCGCCGGCTCGAGATCCAGAGCGATCGCCTCGTTCGAAGCATCCTGGCGGGCGAGTACCAGAGCGTGTTCAAGGGGCGGGGAATGATCTTCGACGAGGTTCGCGAGTATCAGGAGGGCGATGACCCCCGCACGATCGACTGGAACGTGACGGCGCGGATGGATCGGCTCTTCGTCAAGAAATTCGTCGAGGAGCGCGAGCTGACCGTCATCCTCGCCGTGGATGGCTCGCGCAGCCTGGATTTTGCGACGGCCGGCACCGAGCTCAAGCGGGATCTCGCCGGTCGCTTCGCGATGGCCATCGCGCTTTCGGCCATGGCCAACCACGATCGCGTCGGGCTTTT
>JAJYIO010000032.1 GCA_021790035.1 bacterium
TATTGCCATATATTTTAAATGGAGTTCATGCGGGGGGCAAGGCCCCCTGCAAGTCCCTGCCCCGAAGGGGAGTTTCCAAAGAGGGGTCTTGATATCCGCGGGTCGCACGGGACGCCTGGCCGGCGGGGTTCGAAAGGGCCCGAAGATACCGATGGCGGGAGTCGAGCGATGTCGGCGCCCGCGACCAGGCCGGGATCGATTTGGGGTAAAATGGCGGTTTGGCCAGGCCTGGGCCCTGGCGTCGTCCCGCGGATCACCCACCGGTGGGTCGCACCGAGAAAGGAAGCTCCCGTCGTGGAAGACCGGTGAGAGCTTGACCGGTCGGCTGCGGCAGCTTTCCCCCAGCAGGCTCGCTGGGGTCCATCTGCATGGCGGCCGAGTTCGCCATCACCCTTTTGGGCATTCGCTTCGGAGATCTAGATTGAACGAAATCCTCGACACGGTACTCCTCCTGGCGCTCCCGGCCTCTGGCAAGTCCGAGGTGCGTCGCTACCTCGAACTCATGCCCGCAGACGCTCGCGGTCGGGACTTCCACATGGGTCCCAGCGTGCAGCTCGATGACTTCCCGTACGTCCACATGATGCGGCGAATCGACGACGAGCTGACGGTCCTCGGGCAGCCGACGCTGTTCTTCGGGTCCCCTCAGGATCCTTTCAAGGATCCGCGGGACTGGGGCACCTTGACCGACATGATCAACCAGGACCATGAGGATCTGTTTGCTGGCCGGCGCCGCCAGCCGGCCGCTGCGGCGCTCGATCTGTTCGAACGCCTGGATCGCGCCAGCGCCGCCACCGGAGCGCCGGTTCGCCTGGAGCGGCTCGACGCGTCGGTTCGGACCCATCTGGCCGACAAGCTGGAGGCCGAGGCCCGGCAGCTGCTCGCTGACCTGCAGGCCGGATTTCCCGATACGCTCGCGGGCAAGACCCTGGTCATCGAGTTTGCGAGGGGCGGACCGGATGGTTCGTCTCTGCCGCTTTTGGCCCCGTATGGTTACCGGCACTCGCTTGGCCAGCTGTCCCCCAAGATCCTGGAGAAGGCCGTGATCCTCTATATCTGGGTCACTCCCGAGGAATCCCGCCGCAAGAACGCGGCTCGAGCCAATCCGGACGATCCCGGTTCGATCCTTCACCACGGGGTTCCGCTCTCAGTCTTGCTGCACGAATACGGGATCGACGACATGGAGTGGCTTACCCAGAACTCCGAGCGTCCGGGTTGCGTGACCGTCCAGGCCCACGGCCGGACCTATCACCTGCCGGTGGCCCGATTCGACAACCGTGTCGACAAGACGTCGTTCCTGCGTGCCGATCAGGCGGACTGGGAGCCCGGCCAGGTCAAGGCCGTCCATGAGGGCCTGCGCAACGCCCTCGACCAGCTCGCGGGAGCGGTCCAGTCGGTCTGACCCGGGGGGCGACTCGAGCATCAGCAAGGGGGAGGCGAAAGCCTCCCCCTTGCTTCGACGGCTCGATCAGTCGTCTTCGCTGGCCACGTAATGGGACAGCGGTGCCTTGTGGGCCCGGGAGTAGGCTGCCAGGTAGCGCATCATTTCCTCGTACCTGCGCATCCCCTTGGTGGCGATCCACTCCTGGCGCATCTGCTCGGGGCCGGGGACCGTCAGGAGCGATGTCGGGGTGTAGGCGGCACCGAACTCGGCCGCATGTTCCTTGAACCATGGGCTCGAGACGAAATGTCCGGTCGTCCCGACCTTCTGGCGTAACCGCGTGAAAGGGCTGCACTGGCCCGGATTGATCGCTGGCTTGACCAGCATCGGCAGCACGGGCACGGGTCGGAAGTCCGGATGGTTCGTCCAGATGTCGCCGAAGACGCTCCCGTTGGCGTCCCACTGCGACATCGGCGGGAGCCCGAGGATCGCCTCCGTGGTGCGGACGATGTCGAGCTGCGACAGGCGGTGGGTATCGAGGTAGCCACGCTTGACCCACGGCCCCAGAGCCACGGCCAGGGTTCGGTGGGCATCGATGTGATCGGCTCCGGACTGGGCGTCGTCCTGGGTTATGAAGACGGCCATCTGCTTCCACTGGGGCGTCGTCGAGAGGTAATGGACCACCTCGGCGGTGGCGCGATCGTTGTTTGCCACGTAGGTAGCTGGCGTGTAGTAGCAGGGATTCTGGCCGGCGGTATGGTCGTCGGGAAGCCAGATGTAGACGAACCGGGGGAAGGCTCGCCGGTGGGCGTCGAGCCACGAGATCGCCGTCTTGGCCCGATAGGTGTCGAGGATCATGCGATCCCAGCCCGGGAAGTCGACGCCGAGATGGGCGTGCATGGCCCGCGAAATGTCGCCGGCCCGGGACCGGGAAACGAACTCGCCAAAGTCTTCGAATGGCACGTGGTGCGCCAGCAGGTCGTCAAAGAGATAGAGCCGCCCCGGGTAGGCAATCCAGGGATTGCTCCAGTGACCCAGGGCCGACAGGTTCTGGTAGATGCACATCGGATTCTCGGCCCCGCCCTTGACGCTTCCCCACCCGGGCGCGCCCCGTGGCACCAGCGACTGGGTCCAGCCGGGATTGGCCTCGAGGTGGCGATTCGAGTAGTACACGGGCCAGGTCCGCTGGACCCAGTCCGAGTCAGAGGTGCCGGTGGTCCACTCGTGCCCCTGAGCCGTCACCTCGCCGTCGGCCATGAAGTTGGCGAAAAGCGTGTCGTCATGCGCCCAGCTGTAGAGGTTGGGAAGGTCTTTCCGGTCGAAGAGATCGA
This sequence comes from bacterium, assembly GCA_021790035.1. Lineage (GTDB taxonomy): Bacteria > Cyanobacteriota > Sericytochromatia > S15B-MN24 > VGJW01 > JAJXWQ01. The sequence goes on from JAJYIO010000032.1 coordinate 2,710, forward strand.
GGTGGGGATCCGCCCAGCGGCCCGCCGGAGCATAGGCGCCCAGGTCCTCGTCGAAGGTCTTGTTCTCGTGCAGGATGAACACCACGTACCGCACACGCCGTCTCAGCCAGGCGGTGGCCGCCGCGTTGGCGGCCCGCCGATGGGCCCTCTGGGCAACCGAGAAACCGTCGTTCGCGAGGGCCAGGGCGGTCCAGCGCGGAAGCGAGGCATCGAGACGCTCGAGATCGATGCGCTGGACCAGGCCATCCATCATCTCCCCGACCCACTCGTGATGGACGTTGGGGCCGGACCCAAGTCCCTTGGCGCATACCACGAAGAGGCTGCTCGGATCGGCTGCGACGTCGGTCGGGTACCAGCCGGTCGGAACCAGACCCAGCTTACGGCCGCTCTCGATGTCGAAGACGGCGAGGTCGTCATTACCGGCGTTGGCGACGAAGAGTCGCCCGCGGGCCACCGCCAGACCATCGGGGTAGCTGCCCATGGGCGCGTTCCGGTACGGGCTGTCGTCGAAGACGCGGACGTCCGACAGGGTTCTGGTATCGACCTCGACGACCCGATCGACGTTGGAGTCGGCGACGAAGCACATCGGAGTGCCCGGCAAGGCGGCCAGGGCGGTGGGATGCACGCCCGCGCCGCGGGATGCCGGGCCCAGTCGGGGGCCCGTGGCGATCCGGCCCACCACGGCGAAACGCGCTCGATCGAGGACCGTCACCCCATTGCCGCCCCAGTCGCTGACGACCAGCCGGCGGCCGCTGTCTGCCATGGTCACGCCGAAAGGAAAGGCCCCCACGTTGCGGTAAGCGACCTGGCCGCTCGCGATGTCGATCCGGGCCAGGCTGTTGGATAGCAGCCCCGTCGCGTAGAGGTGCTTCCGGCCGGGGCCGACCGCCACGGCATCGGGATAGAACAGATGAGCCTGGTCGTGCTCTCCCTGGTAGTCGTAGGGATACTGGGTTCGCGGAAATGCTTGCCAGGTCAGCGGATAGCGTCGCGTCACGACGAACTTGCCGTGGATCTGCTGCAGGGCGACGACGTCGTCCGAGTCTCCGCCCGCAGCGTAGAACATGCCATCGGATCCCGCGGCCAGCCCCTGGAACAGGCTCTGCTTGTCGACGGCCAGTCGCTCGGGACTGGCATTGGGCCAGGCCCCGACGTTGTCCTTGCTGGCCTCGATCTTGGCGACCTTGGCGGCCGAGAGCTTCTTGGTGAAAGCCACGAGCTGCTCGAGTGGGGTCAGGGATTTGCTGTCAAAAAGCGTGACCGTCTGGGCGCGGGTCGGCCCGTTGGCCAGGACCGCCACGCCGTCTGTCCCGACGGCGATCTTGGTGGGAAAGTCGGGCGTCCGGCTGATCGTTCCCACGGGCGCTACCCACCTCCCGGTCGGGAGCCTGCGGGTATACGCGGCGCGGTTGGAAGGCGTGATCGATATGCCTGCCGGCATTCCCTTTGCCGTCGCGGGACCGCTCGCCACCACGGGCAAGCACAAGGCGCAGATGACCGCAGCGCGTAGGATGGTCGCAAGCGATGAAGACATTCTCTTACCTCGTGGGCGGGAGCGCTCCTTTTATAGCAAGCCGATCGAGCGATGTCCAAGCCAGCCAGGCCAGGGCGCGCTAGACTGTTCAAGATGGCCACCCGTGATTCTGTATTGCTCATCTACACCGGTGGGACGATCGGCTGTCTCCCGCGCGACGCCGGGGATCCGCGTTCGCCCCTGGTTCCAGCTTCTCTCGACCAGGTCATGGCCATGGTGCCGCACTACGATGCGACCGCACGGGCGTTGCGCCTCGGCGAGATCCAGGTTCCGCTCGAGACGATCTCCTGGACGCCCCCCATCGACTCGTCTCAGGTGACGTTCGAGCACTGGATCCAGCTCGCTCGCGAGATCGAGTCGCGCTACGACCAGCACGTGGGGTTCGTGGTGCTGCACGGCACGGACACCCTCGCGTTCACCGCGTCGGCGCTGGCGTTCATGCTCGACGGACTGGACAAGCCCGTCGTGCTGACGGGCTCTCAGCTTCCCATCGGTCAGACGCGCTCGGATGCGGTCCAGAACCTGGTCACGTCGGTCGAGATCGCCGCCGCGCGCCTCCTGGGCGAGACGGTGGTGCCCGAGGTCTGCGTCTTTTTCCGGGATTCGCTCCTGCGCGGCTGCCGGACGACCAAGGTGAGCGCCAGCAGCTTCGGCGCCTTCGCCTCTCCCAACTGCCCACCATTGGGCGCCGCGGGCGAACTCATCACGCTCGACGCGCCGCGACTGCGGCGCCCCGGAAAGAAGCTCGTGGTCCACGACCACCTCGAGTCGCGGATCGCGATCCTGGACGTGTTTCCAGGCATGAGTCCGGCCCTGCTCGAAGCGCTCCTTTCGTCGGGGGATCTAAGGGGGGTCGTTCTCAAGACCTTCGGGACCGGGAACGTGCCCGCCACCACGGGCTTTTTGCAGGCAATCGAGCGCGCCGTGGCGCGGGGCATCGTCATCCTCGACGTCACGCAGTGCCTGTCGGGCGAGGTCGCGCTGGGGCTCTACGAGGCCAGTGCGGGCCTCCTGGCCCTTGGGGTCGTCGGTGGGATGGACCTGACCCCCGAGGCTGCCCTGGCCAAGCTCGCGTTCGTCCTGGGCCAGGAATCCAACCCCCAGAGCGCCGCCGATCTCGTCCAGCTCGACTGGCGCGGCGAGCAGCAGGCCTCGCGGTTGCTGATCCATTACGGCGGCGGAAGGCTCGAAGGCGGGCAATCGATTCGCTTGTCTCCAATGTTGCATGCTGGCATGTCTGTATTGCGCAATAGTGATCATGGTGGACATGGCGATATGTCGGCTCAAGGTGGCGCTGGCCCATCGTCAGGGACTTCAGGGTCTCTTGCCTCGGAATCACGTAAGCACATTGGCGATGTTGCGTTACATGCCATAAAGCCCTTTGTTGATAATTTGTCATTGTATGCAAATGCCGGGAACCTGGAAGCCGCCGCGATTCTCATCGCCGGAGTCGAGACAGCGGTCCCGATCCAGCTCGAGGCCCATCTCGAGGCGCCTGATGGCGTTTCCCACCTTCTCGGCCGTGGGCGGATCGATGCTGCCGCGCCCTACCTTCTGATCGAGGCCACGGCGGGCGTCCGCTCCCGGCTCGAGTCCCTGCCGGAGGGCAAGCTCACGCTCGTCAGTTCTGGCCCCACCGATATCACCTGGAAGCGCCTGGATCTGGCCTTGCGCGTGTCGAGCTGAGCTGAAGGGTCTCTCCGGCAGCGCCGGCAGGAACCTTGCCCCGCTCGCGAGTCGCACCCGCACGAAGTCGACCGGGAGTGACGCGCGGCTGTCGATCCGGTAAAACTGCACCATGGCAGCAGAGGGCCCCTTGACCCGCATGCTCCCGGCGCAGGAAGCGAGCCGCCGCGGGCTTCCTGCGATCGTCTCGATCGCCACCGCCGCGGCGGCATTCGGGTTCTGGGCCTGGTACGTGCTCACCCTCAAGGGGACCGACGGCGATTACTACTGGCACGTGCTGGCCGGGCGCCTGATGCTGGCGGGCCACCCCGTCTTCACCCGGGACGTGTTCTCGTGGACGGCCGCCGGTCGGCCCTGGTTCGACCACGAGTGGCTCGGTGAGATCGTCTTCGCCCTGCTGGCCGGGGCGGCGGGCGTCAAGGCCGTCAAGATCGCCTACGCCGCGTTGATGATCGCCTGGTTCGCGGCCGTCTTCGGAATATTCCGGAAGGCTGGCCTGTCGGCCGGGATGTCCGCCTGGGGAGCGCTCGCCACCTGTCTTACGGCTTACACGGTGTTGTGGCCGCGAATGCAGGGCTTCAGCCTGCTGGGCATGACCGCGACCGTGGCCTTGCTGCAGCGGTGGTGGCAATTTGGACGCTTGCCAAGGTGGAGCCTCCTGGCCTATCCCGTCGCCGTTGCACTCTGGGCCAATCTTCACGGGGGCGGGGCCATGGCCGGTCCCGCTTCTTGTCTGGTGGTGCTCGGCGTCGAGGCGATCCTGCCCCGGCGCCTGCGGACTTCCAGCTGGCTGCAGCTGGCGCTCGTAACCGCCCTGGCCGGCGGGGCCCTCCTTTGCAACCCCCGCACCTGGCAACTGCTCGCTTTCTCGCTGAGCCCCTGGTTCGATCCGGCCATCCGGGCGATGAACGCCATGATCCCGGAGTGGCGGGCATTTTCCTGGGATGATCCCCTGTGCCGACATGCCGCGTTCTGGGCCCTGACGATCCTGGCCGCGGCGCTGGTGACCGCCCTCATCCACTGGCGCCGCGACGATCCGGGTACCGAGCGCCAGCTTGGTGGCGCGAACAAGGTATCGATGCTCGGCCTGGCCGTCGTGTGGGGCGCCCTCGGAATGGCCAGCCGGCGTCAACTGCCCCTCTTCGCGATCGCCCTCGCGCCGCTGGCCGCGTCGGTCCTGGCGTCTGCGGTGGCCACGGTCGTCTCGCTCGAGAAGACGCCTCGTTCGTGGCTCCGGCGGCTGGTCATCGTCGGAGTGGTCGTCACGGTAGGCCCTGCGATCGGCGATCGGGTGATCTTCGGGCCGCTGACCACCGGCCTCCTCTTCCCTTCCCCGAAGGCTCTGCATGACGCCGTCCGACTGGCTCGCGGCCGGCGCATTCTCAATCTGTACGACTGGGGAGGAGAGCTCGAGCTGGCGGCCTATCCGGCGGTCAAGGATTTCATCGATGGTCGCCAGTATCCCTTCGGTCTCGCCCTGAACCAGGCGCACGACCGGATGATGGGCGCTGCTCCCGGCTGGCGGCGCGATCTGGCTCGGTACCGTATCGACATGCTTTTCGCTCCGCCGGGAGCACCGCTCGTGGCGAGACTTGTTCGCGACCCCGGCTGGAGGCTGGCCTTCGCGGACCGTTCCGCGGTCATCATGCTCCGGGGCCGCGTCGGGGGGAGGGCTACTACGCCTCGAGGGAGCCAGCGAATGCCGGCTCCCTCGAGGCGTGAGTGAATTCGAACGGGTTATGCGGTCGCCTTGTCCCGAGCCTCCTTGGCCCGGTTGACGAGCTGGGCGAACGCGGATGCGTCCGACACCGCGAGCTCCGCCAGGATCTTGCGATTGATCGTGATCTCGGCCTTGCGCAGGCCGCTGATGAGCTGGCTGTAGCTGATGCCGTTCATCCTCGCCGCAGCGTTGATGCGCTGGATCCAGAGCTGGCGGAAATCGGCCCTGCGCTCCCGGCGATGACGGTACATATAGCGCAGGGACTTCATCACGGCCTGGTTGGCCGTGCGGAACAGCCGGCTCGTGCCGGCCCGGAACCCCCGGGCGAGCTTGAGGATCTTCTTGTGCTTGCGGCGGTTGGCATTTCCACGCTTGACGCGCATGGGCTGAACTCCTTATCAGGAAAGGCGGCGGACCGGAGCCGATGCAGACATCGGATTTCCGGCCTCGCAGGACCGAAAAAGCTCTAGCGGCAGTGCTTGACGTAAGGCAGCGCCTGGGTGACGCGATCGATATCCGCGCTCGAGATCCCCTGCTCGTCCTGGATGCGACGCAGACGGGGGGTCGGTTTGCCGACGATCAGGTGCTTGCGGAAGGCGGTACGGCGCATCAACTTGCCAGAACCGGTCAACTTGTAGCGCTTGGCGGAAGCGCGATGCGTCTTCATCTTGGGCATGGAACGACTCCTAGCGAAAAGGGGTATTACCGGGGTGCCCCGGGGGGCGGGACGTCGATCTAGGGCGTGGCCTCGGTGCGCTCGGTGGCAGGGGCCTCGGCCTGGGGTTTGCCCTCGCCACGTTCCTTGGTCACGCCCTTCTTGGGAGCGAGGATAAAGAACAGCGTGCGGCCCTCTTGGCGCGGATCGCGTTCGACGTTGGCGATCTCGGCAACGTCCTTGGCAAACCGCATCAATACGCCGGCTCCAAGGGCCTGGTGCTGCATCTCGCGACCGCGAAAGCGAATCGTTACCTTGACCTTGTCGCCGTCGAGAAGGAACTCCTGCACCCTGCGCAATCTCACCTGGTAATCGTGGTCGGCGATCTTGTAGGACAGGGTGACTTCCTTGAGGGTGGAAGTGTGCTGCTTCTTGCGGGCCTCGCGGTTCTTCTTCTCGGTTTCGAACTTGTGCCGCCCGTAGTCCATGATCTTGCAGACAGGCGGCTGGGCTTCGGCAGCTACCAGCACGAGATCCAGGCCGCGCTCCTGGGCGATGCGGATCGCCTCGCGCAGGGGCAGGATTCCGAGCTGCTCTCCCTCCTCCCCGATGGCCCGAACTTCGCGCGCTCGGATCCGCTCGTTGAGCAGGACAGTTTCCTTGAGAATGGTGTTCCTCGCTTTCCTTGGGCTCAAAAAAAAGCAAAGCAGGCGGATGGTCCACCTGCTCGACACCGCGCCCGGCCAGAAAGCCTGGGCGATGATGACCTGAAACGCACTCCCCTCGCGGGGACGGCAGACAGGTGAGAAGGCGGACCTTCTGCTTTCCGATCCACGAGTCTACCGGCGCGCACGCGTCTAGTCAAGGTTGCCTGCGCCAAAATCGCCGTGCTAGACTTCGGGCTCACCCCGCGGCTCGTTGCCTTCAGGAACCACTTCTTGCCCGCCATCCCCCTCGATCAGACCCGTGAGCGTCTTTCGAACTGGAAAGACGAGATCGTCGGTCTCGCTCGCGATCTCATCGCCATCTCGAGTCCATCGGGCGCCGAGGGAGATCTGGCGCGTTTCCTGGTAGAGAAGATGCGCGAACTCCAGCTTGCCGACGCACGCATCGATGCGGCCGGCAACGTCGTTGGCCTGGTCCGCGGCCGGGCGCCAGGGCCCACGATGGTTCTGGCCACGCATCTCGATACCATCGCGCCCGGCGAGCGTGGCCTCTGGGAGCACGACCCGCTGGGCGGAGAGATCGCGGACGGGTTCCTGCACGGCCTCGGTGCCGCGAGCAACAAGGCGGCACTTGCAGCGCAGGTCTTCGCGGCGGCGGCCTTCGCCCCCGACCTCCTTCTGGCTGGCAATCTCGTCGTGGCGTCGGTGGTCGCAGGCGAGCCGAGCGGGAGCCTTGGCATGCAGGTTCTCTTCGAACGCACCCTCCCGGACCTCGGGCTCTCGCCGTCGGCCGTCGTCCTGGGAGACCCGACCGGATTGTCGCTGTTCGTCGGGCATCGCGGACGGGCCGAGATAGAGGTCGCCACGTATGGCCGGACGAGCCACGCCAGCGCTCCGTGGCTCGGACTCAACGCGATTTACAAGATGCAGCCCGTTCTCGGCGGCATCGCCGATCTTGCGACCGCCTTGCCAAGCCATCCCTTCCTCGACAAGAGCACGATAGCCGTGACCGGGATCGAGGCCGCCCCGGGGGCGTTCGATCGCATTCCCGATCGCTGCGTCGTCCGGGTTGATCGCCGCTATCTGCCGGGCGAATCCCTCGATACCGTGGTCAGCCAGCTGCGGACGATCGTCGCTCGTTGCGCGGCGCAGGATCCAGAGTTCCAGGGCGAGGTCCGGATCCGGTCGTCGGAGGAGCGGACCTACACCGGCTTGACCCGCAGCGTGCCTCGGGTCATGTCGCCCTGGCTCTTGCGTGACGACCATCCCCTGGTCAGTCGCGCTCTCGCTGCGCTGGCGAATGTCGGCCAGGAGCCGGGAGTCGACAAGTGGTTCTTCGCCACGGACGGCTCCTTCACGGCCGGTGGGCTCGGCCTTCCCACCATCGGCTACTCCCCGGGCCAGGAGCGGTATGCGGGCACACCGTACGATCGCGTGCTGGTGGACGATATCCTGCGGGCGGCGATCGGAACCGCGTCGATCGTGGCCTCTCTCGAAGACGCACCGAATGTCAGATAAAGCTTCTTTCCTCCCGCCCCGCAACGAGGGCCTGGCCCTGCTGAGGGACTTCTCGGTCGCATACCGGAGTCCATCCCTCCTCGAAGCGCTGTCGGATCTCGACGAGGTGCCAGAGCAGGCCGGAAATCAGCGTCTTGATCACCTCATGGCCGATCCCGAGCTCAGGGCACTGGTCGATTCCTTGAAGGACGGCCGTAGCGAAGCCAGCGTGGAGTACATGCCTGATTGGTGGCCTGGCCAGGTTCTGAGCCTGTCCGCCTACGACACCGATTGCGGAACCCTCGTGGCCGTGCAGAATCGTACCCTGGTGCACCGCCTGGCCAACATCCAGCAGGAATTCGTCGCCAACGTCAGCCACGAGCTCAGGACCCCGCTGACGAGCATCCGCATGGCCGCCGAATCCCTCCAGATGGGGGCGATGGCCAACGACAAGCTCCGTGCCAAGTTTGCTTCCAATATTCAAAGAGAGGCCGAGCGTCTCACGCGGCTGGTCAACGAACTGCTGGTGGTCGCCAACCTCCATGGCCGCCCGACCCTGCACCTGACCGACTTCGGGCTTCTCGATCTGGCCCAGGAAGTCATCGGCACGCTCGAACCACACGCGGACCTCAACCACGTCCAGCTCAAGCTCGTCGCGCCCCAGGATCTCCCGATGGCGCGATGGGATCGCGATCGGATCCACCAGGTGCTCATCAATCTGGTCGACAACGCGATCAAGTTCACCCCGGCTTCCGGAAGCGTCACCTTGGGCCTCGAGCCCAAGGGGGATCGCATCGAGATCCGGGTGATCGACACGGGCATCGGGATCCCGGAGATCGATCGGCCACGGATCTTCGATCGCTTCTATCGGGTGGACAAGTCTCGAAGCCGCGTCACCGGGGGCGTCGGGCTCGGCCTGTCGATCGTCAAGGACATCATCGTGGCCCACAAGGGCACCATCGAGGTGACGTCCGTGATCAACCAGGGCACGACCTTCATCATCGACCTGCCGATCCGCGCCGACTGATCGCCCCGGCCTTTTCGCGAGAGTCACTGTCTCCCGTTTTCGGTTAAGATGCGGTCCATGGATCGGTTGGAGACGACGGCGGGATTGCGGTCGAAGGGCTACCGCGTCACGCCCCAGCGCGAGCGGATCCTCGAGGTGTTTCACGATCTGCCCCTGGGCACGCACCTCTCGGCCGAGGAGCTGCACCAGCGGCTCCGGAATAGTCAGCCGCCGATCAGCCTCGCGACGACATACCGCACGCTGCACCTCCTGGCAACCCTGGGCCTGCTGAGAGAGCTTGATTTCGCCGAAGGGCACAAGCATTACGAGCTCAATCGCGGTGCAACCGATCACCAGCACCTGGTGTGCGTGGCCTGCTACACGCCGATCGAGTTCACGGGGGCCGACGTC
>JAJYIO010000033.1 GCA_021790035.1 bacterium
ATTCCCGGAGCCGTGCTCATCTTGAAGTGCAAACGTCCTACAATGTAGCCAGCTAGCAGCGTATGCTCGAGACGATGGTTTCCACTCGACTTTTTTTTGAGCGATTCTTCGCCCACCTGGCTGCCCAGGTCCTCGCCCTCAGCCTCTTCTGGATACCGATGGCGCACCACGCGTCAACGCGTCTCGAGCTGCGTCCGAGACCCGCGAGGCACCCCGGCGAGCCGATCGAGTCGATCTACCCCGAGTCCCTCGATTTCCCCACGGGCTTCATGTGGGGAGTCGCCGTGGCCGGGCACCAGGTCGAGGGCGACGACACCACGTCGAGCTGGGCGCGGTGGGAAGCTACCGGACACACCCAGCAGGTTGCGGGAGTGGCGATCGACGACTGGGATCTCTACGCGGATGACATGCGCCTGGCGGCGGAGACGGGCGCCACCGCCTACCGGATGTCGATCGAGTGGAGTCGGGTCGAACCCCGGCGAGGGGTGTTCGACCAGGCGGCTCTCGCTCGCTACGTCAACATGATCGACATGTGCCGCAGCCTTGGCATGGAACCGATCGTGACCCTCTACCACTTCGCCTATCCGGCCTGGCTCGACACCCCCACCCATGGCGTGACCGGCCCGCTCCAGGCCCGCGGGTGGGCGCGCAAGGACGCCGTGGCCGAGTACTCACGCTTCGTCAAGGTCGTCGCGAAGGCCCTCAAGGGCAAGGTCCATTACTGGATCACCGTGAACGAGCCCAATGTAGAGCCTGCCCTCGGTTACCTTCTGGGGATCTTCCCCCCCGGGGAACTCAGCCCCATCGCCTACGAGGCCGCCATCGGACACCTCGAGGAAGCGCATGTTGCGGCGTACGACATCCTCCACGCGGAGGACCCGGGCTGCGCCGTGTCGACCAACATGTTTCGCATGGTCCGCCGCAGCGGAATGCGGACGACGACGCTATTGCCGGGCCTGGATCCCGCACAGTCGATGCTGGACAAGCTCACCCACTGGCGCGATCATCCCGGCGATCCGCCACGCTCGACCCTCGACTACATCGCCTTCGACTACTACTACGCCTTCGCCACCCTGCCCGAGATCTTCCAGGCCCGGACCTACTGGAAGTGGCCGATCTATCCCGAGGGCCTCTACGACGCCGCCGAGTACTACTACCACCGCTACCACCTGCCCGAGCTCGTGGCCGAGAACGGCATGGCGACCCACAATGACATGCCGCGCAAGGACGGCTGGACCCGGTCGGCGTTCCTGGTCAACCACCTGTACGAGCTGCATCGAGCGATCGCCAACGGAGTCCCGGTGATCGGCTACTGCTACTGGTCGCTCATGGACAACTACGAATGGGGCAGCTATGCGCCGACCTTCGGGCTCTACGAGGTCGATCGCGCCAACGGTTCGCTGGCGCGAATCCCCACGCCGGCGGTCGCCGTGTACCGCGAGATCGCCACGTCCGATTCCTTGCCCATCTCGCTACTGTCTCGCTATCTTGGAAGGAAGTCCTGACCGTACCCTCGCGCTGTCTGCCCCGCGGACCCGGGATGGAGATGCCCCCTTGCCCAGTCGTGTCCTGTGGATCGGTGATAATCCGACCTTGCCGTCTCTCTCGGCCGAAGCGGGGCGCAAGACCTGCCGGCAGCTAGCGAGTGCCGGCCTGACGGTCTTTTACTACGGGATGCACCGGACCCACCCGCCGATCCTCTGGGAGGGTGTGACGCTGCTGCCCGCCTTCGTCTTCACGGGGGACGCGTCGGCGGCGGCCGGCCTGGGCGGAGCGACGGGTCTCGAGTACGCCCTGCGGGTGGTGCGCCCGGACGTCGTGGTGACGTGCGGTGCGATCGATCGGTTCGCGGACCTTCGGTACCTGCGCAGCATCGACAGGTTGACGGTGCCGTGGCACCACTGGCCGGCGCCGGACGGCGATCTCGCCGCGAATTCGCTGCACCGTGCCGGGGACTGCCAGGTCCAGTCCTTCGAGTTTCCCGTCGAGCCGGTGTTCCGGCTCCTCGAAGATCGCAGCGCCCCTCGGGCCCGCATCGGCGCCACGGACGACTTCGTGGTGGGCTCGCTGGCGCGCAATCTCCCCCGCCGCGAGATCGCACGCGTCCTGCACCAGCTAGAGGAGCTGGCCACCGAGCTTTCAGAACTCAAGCTGCTCTGGGTCGAAGATCTGCACCGCCGCGAGATCGAGAGCTTCAAGGTCGAGGCGGCGCGCCTGGAGCATCTGAAGCACCATCGGGCCTACTGGACCGACATCGCCGAAGACGCCTCGGTCGTGGTCTTTGGCCTCGTGAACGAGCACTTCAACGCCATGGATGTCTTCCTGTCCTTCGCACCTCCCGGGGCCGTCGATCAGGCGGCCCTGGAGGCCGCTTGCACGGGTGCCGACGTGGTGCGCGTGAGCGAGCCGGACTGGGTCGACCGACTGCGCGACCGGTACCGACGTCGCCGGACGCCAGACCGGGAGAAGAAGGCTGCCGAGGCCTCGGCCCGGCACCATGTCGGCTCGGCTGCCAGGGGGTGGATCGATCTGCTGCAAGCCACGACGCCACCGGCTGCCGCGCCGAGGCCGTCGGGGCCCCGCATCAACTGGTACTGCACGGTCTTTGGCTCGGGGAGCGTCAACCACGGCTCTCGCGAACTCATCCTGGCGCTCGACCGCATCGGCGCCGATGTCACGATCGAGGAGCCATTCTCGCGCTTCGAGAACCCGGTTCTGTTCCCCGACTCCTTCGAGGAGAATTACGCCCGGCACAATCCCCTCCAGTACGCCCGCTTGCAGGAGCTGATGAGCAAGCGTCCCCACGATCCGCCCTACACGACAGTCCGCTTCATCGTGTCGCGTGCCGACACGTCGCAGTATCAGCTGATGCGCTCCCTCGAGGCTCCGGTCGTGGAGTATTCCAACAACGACAACCCCGGGCGTCTGGGGCCGGACTTCGTGCGTGGGTTCTTCGAGGGCCGGCGCTACTGGGTCTGCTCGGAGTACATCCGCTCCATCCACGGCGCGGCGTCTAGCTTCCCGGCGGGGGAGATCCCGGGGATCGATGTGGTCTACCACGGCGCCGATCCCGAGATCTATCATCCGGGCGTCGAACCCGTCGATCTCGGGACCCAGGATCGCTTCGTCTTCTTGACCTGCTCGTTCCCCCGCGTGCAGCACAAGGGCCTCGATCTTCTTTGCGAGGCTTATGCGACCGAGTTTCGGGGCGACCCGGAGGTCGTCCTGGTCCTCAAGCTGCCGGACCCGGACCTCGTCGTGGCTCCCAACGAGTACGAAGACGTGGAGGCCGTCTTGACCAGGGTCCGGTCCTTGCCCGGCTGCCCCGAGATCCGGGTCGTCACGGCCGACACGCCCGGTCGCGGGGACCTCGCCCGGTACTACGCGGCCGGCGACGCGTACGTTCATCCATCGCGCTGGGAAGCCGGCAGCATCGCGATCTTCGAGGCCGCCGCGGTCGGTGTGCCCCTGATCTTGACGCGGTGGGGCGGCCACCGGGAGTTCATCCCCGAGAACCTGGCCTACTACGTCGATTGCCAGCCCAACCTGGTCGATTTCGGTAGGTCGGCCGAACCGGATCTGGCCTCGCTGCGCCGACAGATGCGGTACGTCTACGAGCACTCGGAGGAGGCCTACGAACGGGGACTGGCGGCCTCGGGCCACGTCCACGAGAACTACACGTGGGACCACGCCGCCAGGCGGATCCTCGACCTACTCGACGCGCCCGGCGATCAGGCGACGACGTTCGCGTCGATGACCGAGAGACTGGCCAGGTAGGCATCGAGCGCCAGGTAAAGCTCGGCCTCGGTCCGGGTCGAATTGACCTGGTTGCGGAGTTCGGCAGAACCGGGCAGGCCACGGGTATACCAGGCCACGTGCTTGCGGATCTCGGCCACGCCCACGCGCTCGCCTTTTTCCTCGATCAACATGCGGCAGTGCTCCCTTGCGACCTCGAGACGCTCGGAAGCCGTGGGCTCGGCGGGCAACCGGCCCGTGCGCAGGTACTGGTCGATCCGAGGCAACAGCCAGGGATTTCCCTGGGCGCCACGGCCGACCATCACGCCAGCACAGCCGGACTCACGCAGCCGCCGTGCTGCGGTCAGCGGATCGTGGACGTCCCCGTTGCCCACGACCGGAACGCGGACCGCGGCGGCAACCTCTGCGATGGCGTCCCAGTCGGCCGTGCCTGCGTACATCTGACTGCGGGTTCGGCCGTGGACCGTGATCATGCTGACGCCGGCGGCCTCGGCGATCCGGGCGACCTCGAGGTAGTTGCGCTGCTGGTCGTCCCATCCCAGGCGCATCTTGATCGACACGGGTACGCGATCTCCCACGGCCCTCACCATCGCCTCCAGGATCCGCGCCAGCAAGGGGGTGTCCTTGAGAAGCGCCGAGCCATCGCAGTTCTTGGCGACCTTGGGCACCGGGCAGCCGAGATTGATGTCGATAACGTCGCACCCGCCTTCGACGAGCACGATCGCGGCCTCCGCCATCGCACCGGGATCATGCCCGAAGAGCTGCAGGCCGATCGGCCTCAAGCCCGGGGGAACCTCGAAGCGAGGCTGGTTCTTCCAGTGCAGCAGCCCCACCGCGCTGAACATTTCGTGAAAGACCAGGCTCCGCGTGTCGAATCGCCGGAGCAAGCGCAGGTAGGGCAGATCGCTGACGCCGCACATCGGAGCCAGGATGACCTGGCTCTCGAGCGCAAGGGGACCTATCTTCAGCACTTCGCCATTATAAAGAGCATCGCTCGGACCGCGGAATCCCGCAGGCACTGCGCAGGTATGGCCCCGGTATGCTGCGCGGGTGCTACCGGCGCATATCCGGCTCGCAGAATCCCCGGTAGCGATCCCCGAAAAGCGTGAATCGACCGTCCTCGAGCACGGTGGGCGGCAGGTCGGTGCCGTAACCCGCGAGCGTCACCTTGACGTAGGGGTGGGCGACCGAGAGGCGCTGCAAGCGACCGATCAGGTGCTCTGCGTCGCTCTGGGTGCAATCCTCGACCACGCCGAGAATGGCGGGCGCTCCCTGGTTGGCGTAGGTGATCTGGACCGGCCGATCCTCGAGGACATCGGCCAGGTCGTCGGCTGCGCGACGAAGCCCACGTCCCTCGGCCACGCGGACCTGGAAGACGAAGGGATGCCCTGGAACCACGCTTCTCATGCGGCCTCCACCGAGGGTGCGTCACCTTGGCTCGACACGCTTTCAGGGAGCAAACAGCCGAACGAGAACGGGACCGTCCGAGACGGCCTCCAATTACCACCCCCGCCTGTTGCTTGCCAAGCCATGCATACCCGGCCAGCCGAGCGACCAAACGACGTCGAGGGGCTGCCGAGCGACGCGGCCTTGCGGTCTTCGTCGGGCGCTGCTAGCCTGGATCATTCACGGCTCGCGTGGCGAGACCGAGCAGATCGGTCCGAAGGCGAGGCGCACAAGGCCCGAGGGACGCAGCGTACTTGAACAGTACGCGAGGACCGAGGGACCGCAGTGCAACGAAGCAGGCGGGCCGAGATGCGACGGTCGAGTAGCGGGTCATGAATGATCCAGGCCAGGTTGGATGCCTGCCACTTGTCGGAGATTTCCTTCATGCCAGCGCCTTCGCTACGCACCCGGGTCCGCGTCCAGTTTCCAGATGGCACGCTTTTCGAGGTCGACCGCGATCTTGCGGTCGAGGTGGGCGAGCTCATCCCGCCATCCGGAATCGGGGCCTTCTGGACCGCTGGCCGCAAGCTCCTGGTAAAGGCCAAGGAGATCACGCCCGCGGAGGACCGGGATCCTGGCGAGGTCCGGTACGTGGTCGACCTGCTCGGTGGCTCGGGCACCGAAGCGCCCTGCGCGGAGCTCCTGGGCTCGTAGTCGAGAGGAGCGAGGGGATCGCTCCCCACGCTCCTCGACCGTGGCTCCGGGTCGATCGGCCCGTCAGAACCCGAGCTGCAGGCCGGCGATGAGGTTGTTGGCGTTCGGGGGCGCACCCCTTACCGGGATGACGTAGCCGACGCCGAGGCGGATTCCCTGTGTGAGCCCGAACTGGATCCCGGGCGCCAGGCCGAGCGAAAACATCCCGGCCCCGCCGATGGGAACGGAGCCCACGATGTCGAGGCTAGGCGCCAGCGCCTGCGTCGCCTGCATCACCAGTCCGGCGCCGTAGTCGATGCGTCCGGCAAACGGCTGGTACATCGCGTCGAGGTTGGTCTGCGCCGGTCCGAGGGTGGTCAGAGCCCTCAACCCGAACGCGGGCCGCAGGCCGGCAAGATTCAGCCCCCCGGCCGAGCCCGGAGCCTGGAGCGCTCCGACCAGCGATAGCCCCGCCGCCCGGTCAGCGCTCTGGAGCACCGAGTACTGGCCCTCGACACCCACGCTGTTCCAGAACCCGCCGGTCAGACCGGCCGCTCGCGTGTAGTTGCCGATCAGGTTCAGCCCGAGCCGATCGGTCAGACCGAGGATGGCCGTCGCGTTCGCGCCGGTCGCAGCGGGCCCGACCAACCCGGAAAGCAGCCCGTCCGCCCGCAGGGTGAACGAGCCGGCAGGACCTGGCATGCCAGGCATGACCAAGAGGGGCTTGGCGATCACCGGCACGACCTGGTTCTTTGCCGGCAAGATGGCAGCCGGCTTGCCAGACGCCGGTGCATTGGCCGCAAATGCCGCGCTGGGCAGCGCGATGACTCCCGCTGCCGCGGCTGCTGCCGCTACCCTGAGGCTCATCTCTCGCTCCTTCCTGACCCTGGCCCCCCTCGAGGAGTCCTCACGAACCGTCCAGCGTCCGGCCCTCGGGCGCCAGATCCTCTTCAGCTGGACGTGGGCCCTCTTCGCCCTGTCCACTCGACCGAAAATCGCGGCCCTTACCCCCGCAGGACGGCCTGCTCTGCCCCGTCCGCGGTCATAGTGGGCTGCGCTGACCCCACTCCCAATGTTCAATCTGGACAGACGCCCACGCCAGAATTTGACGCCCGAGCGCGCTCGAACGGCCCGGCAACGGCGGGCCGCAGCTACCCGGATGGCAGCCGCGGTCGGTCAAGAATCGAACGAAAAGCTACTGGAAGACGATCCCGAATCCCACGTCGTACGTGAATCCGCCGAACTTGGCGGTACTCGAGAAGTTATTTCCGGAATCCGGGAGCATCACGACGTTGGCGGGATTGGGCTGGATGTTCACGAATCCGAGGTTCAAGAACAGCGAATGCGTGAACCGCAACATGATCCCGCCCTTGAAGTCGACGGTGTTCAGCAGGTTCTGGGCGATGATGAAGCTGGGCCCGGCCCCGGCGTAGAGGTTGACGATCCGCTGATCGGTTCCCGGGGCGAAGAGGGGATCCAGCGCCAGCATGAAATACGGTCCGACCGAGACGACCGGAAGGCTGAGATTCGGGTTGAGAGCGCCGGCTTGCAGGACGTTGGCCTCCAGGCCGTACGCAAAATCGTCGAAGAAGCTGCTCTGACGCACCAAGACCAGACCGAGATCGAGCCCTTGCGCGACGAACTGGTTCGATGCGCTGCTTCCGGGGAGGGCCTGGCGCGAGGTGTTGAACCCCTGGAGGCCTCCGTACACGTAGAGGCCGGACATCCGGTCCCGGTTCAGTTTCTGGGCGGCGCTCTCCTCTTCCTGCTTCTCACGCGCCAGAGGCTCGGTCTCGAAGTGCTTGCTCCAGATGATGGCTCCATCGTTGGCCCGGATGAGCTTGAACGTGACGATGACGTTCTTGCCCGTGCCCAGCGTGTTCCACATCAACACGCCGTCGACGCCCAATCGATGTGCGAGCGCGGCCAGCGCCGCGTCCGAGTCGATGGTGTTGGAAAAGGTGAAGCTCGTCCGCGTCGATTCGATGTGCGGAACCGAGCACTCGCGGCAGTAGACGACCTTGAAACGGTTGGTCTGGATCAGTTCATCGACGATGCGATTCTCGATGATCGTGTTGAGCTCTGGATACGGATCCTTGCGCTTCTCGCGGTAGACGAAGATCTTGACCACACTCGGATCCGCCTGCGAGATCGAGCTGCCAAACCCGGCGAAGAGCTGATCCATGAGCTCCGGGTGCGTGAGCATCGCGACGGCCGGATCCTGCGGCTTGGAACCGGCGGCCAGAGCCGGCGCGGTCAGCGAGAGGGACAGGCACGCGGCCAGGAGCAAGGCGGCTTTCATCTGGGGATTCCTCAATCGAGATCGGCAGCTGGCAGTCACTGCTGGAACGCGGGGGCGGATGATACGTGCGCGAGCGCCGTCCGGACATCGGACATGGTTGGATCGTACAGCAGCGCCTGTGCCCACGACCTTCGGGCCAGATCGACAGCCCCTTTCCCGTAGTAGAGCGATCCCTGGAGCGCCAGGAGCGTCGGATTGGTCGGCTCCATCGCCAGGGCCTTGTCGAGCGAAAGCATCGCCAGGTCCAGATTGTGAGCGTACGCGAGCTGCTGTGCGGTGGAATACAGTTCGAGGACCGCAATCGACTCCGATGCGACGGACACGGGCGGCGGCGTCTGCCAGACCATGCGCTGAGTGTAGGTGACGTTCTCGGAACGGCTGGACTCGCTCTGGAGATCTTCCCGCCGCCGGATCGCCGCGGTCCGGTCCGAACCGCTCCCACGAGACTGCGGCGCGCCGGCGCTCGCTGCCGGTGCGGCGGCCGGGGCGGGCGAGGGCGAGGCCGTGGGGCCCTGGGGAATGGAAGCCGTCAAGACGAAGTCCTCGTCCTGCGGCAGGAACTCCGTTTCGAGATGGATGCCTTGGCCCTGGCGCTGCAGGCGGATGATGGGCTCCGTCGGGCCTTCCGGAGCCGGGGCAGACGTCGCGGGCGCGGGCGTCGGAGCCGCCGCCTGCATCGGGGCGACCGCCGGGGAGGGGGACTCCGCGAGGGGGTTGGGGAAATATCTCGCGAGCTGAGGGCTCGAGCTGACGGGCAGCGCCAGGGTGGCGGGCGGCACCAGAACGAAGTCGGGCGCCGGTGTCGCGCCCGGAGCCTCCGCCAGAGGGTCGAACGAGGCCGGCACCACCGGCTCAAGCGGTGGCGGTGGAGGCGGCACGTCGACCGACGCCATGGCGTCTTCGGTGAGGGGCAGGCCCGCCGATCCGCCGGGCGCCAGACCCGCGCCGGCCCCCTGGGCGGGCGCACTGGATCTCGCGGCCGCGATGGACGGGGAAGCCGGGGGCAAGCTGGTCGTTGCCAGGGCCAGCGGCCCGGCCGGGGCCGCCCCGGACCCTCCCGCAGGGACTGGCGCCGGAGTCGCAACCGCGGAACCACGGGCGGCAACCAGCGGGTGAACGGGCTTTAGTGGCGAATGCGCTGCGGCCACCGCGTGGATGGGCTCGAGCGCCGGATGGGAAGCGGCCACCGCATGGACGGGCTTGAACGTCGGATGGGCAGCAGCCACCGCATGGACGGGCTTGAACGCCGGATGCGCCGCCGCCACCGCACGGACAGGCTTGAGCGCCGGGCGAGGGGCAACCGGGCGACCGTCGGGGCGGGAACTTGCCGTGGCCAGGCGAGCCAGCGCCTGCGGGGCCGGTGCCTGCAGGGCCAGGGCGGGAGCCACGCCCGCGGTGCTGGCGATGAGCCAGGCCAGCGCGCCGCGTCGAAGCCCCCAAAGGGTAGGGGAGAGCAACTCGAGACGCATCAAGCTAGCCCTCGGCCAGGGCCTTGAGAGAAAAGCGGCCCTGGAAGATCAGCGTGCGGATCCGGCCGACCAGCTCGCGCCGGGCGTCTCCTATGGCTTGCGATTCCGGCGGCCTGCCCTCGAGCTCCTCGATGCCATCCATCACCAGGGCGCGCCGCCTCTCGGTCAACGCGTCCAGGATCATGTCGTCCAGGCCCTGGTCGGTGCCGCGCAACGCCATTGCAAGACGCACGGGATCCATCTCCCGCACCGCATCCTTGATGAGCGCCGGCGGGAGGCGAGGGATGTCCTCGAACGTGAAGTAGATTTCCTTGACCCTCCGCATCATCGAAGGGTTGGAGGTCCGGAGCGTGTCCAGGATCCGCCGCTCGGTGGCATCGTCGGCATTGTCGAGAATATCGACCAGAAGCTGGACGCCGTCCGTGACGATGGCCGAGAAGGACGGAGCTTGTTCAGCCTTTGCAGCCAGCTTGTCGGCGATGCTCTGGAATGCGGTGATGGGCACGGCCTCGAGCTCGCCGATGGCGCTCGCGATGGCCCCTTGCTCCTCGGGCGGCCAGCGGCGAATGAGGGCGGCGGCTCGCTTGATCGGGAGCTGAGAAAGCGCCAGAGCCTTGATCTTGATGCCTTCCGCCTCGAGGATGAAGACGATCTGCGAGTCGTCGAGCTTGTCCAGGAAGGCGAACGGCGAGTTCTTGCGCCCGGACCCGTTGGCCAGAGACGCCGCCCGCTCCGCCACGAGCACCTGGTAAGCTTC
The DNA here is from genome assembly GCA_021790035.1 of bacterium. Classification (GTDB taxonomy): domain Bacteria; phylum Cyanobacteriota; class Sericytochromatia; order S15B-MN24; family VGJW01; genus JAJXWQ01. Next base: position 10,364 of record JAJYIO010000033.1, read on the forward strand.
CTCGATCGCCCGGTGGGTCTCGGCCGGCGAGGCCTCGCGCGCTGCCGGGAACTCGGCCTCGACCTTGCCCCACTCGGCAGACGCTAGACCCGTGAACATCCGGCTCGAGCCCTGGAGGCCCAGAGCGCGGAGAACGATCGCCGCCTTGCGCGCCCCAGCCTCCTTCTTCAGAAGATCCTGGACGAAGGCCACGCCGAGCTCCGGGTATTCCAGGAGCATCACGACGAGCTCCTGGCGCAAGATCGCCGCCTCTCGGTCCGCTTTCTTGACCGGATCGTCGGCCGACGCCGGTGGGGATGCCTGCGACTCGGCCAGCAAGGCCGGGCCCGGCCCCCGCGGCAATGCGGGTTCAAGCGCCGCGACGGCGGCGGGCCTGCGGCGCAAGAGAGCGAAAAGCGCAACCAGGAGTCCCACCCCCAAGAAGGCGGCCAGGGCCTCGAGCCACCAGCGCGTGGAGTCTCCAACTGGCAGCGACGGAACCGGTGGCGATCCCGAGGCCACCAGCGCCTCGGCGGGGCCTCCGGGAAAGGTCCGCTGCTCGAACCGGAGGTCGTCACCGCGGGCGTAGTCGAGATTGGCCTTCTGATCGATCAGGGTCTTGAGGAAATCCTGGTCGTCCTGGGTCAGGGCCCTGTCCACGATCACTAGAACCCGCTGGCGATCCACGCTCAGGCCGGCCGGCACCGCTGGCGCACTCGGGGGCGCCGCCGGGATGACCGGCTCCGGGACCTGGTTTGCCGACGTGACCGGCTCGCTGTTGAGACCTGGCAATCCCGGGAGCGGAAAGGTGTCGTCGGGGACCTGAGGCGCGGCTGCCACGGGGGGCGCTGCGGGCGCGCCGGTCCGGCTCATCGCCACCTGAACCTGGATGATGAAGCGCTCGTCTCCGAGGTAGGAGTCCACGGCCTGCGTGAGGCTCTGCTCCATGAGATGCTCGTAGGAGAGTTCGTCGAGAGCCAGACCGGCATCGTCGGGCGCTGCGACCGCAGGCGCTGCCACGGCAGGCGCGGGCGCGGGCACCGCCATCATGCCGGCGCACATGATCGAAGCGATCGACCCGGCCAATCCCAGTGGTATCAGGCGGGAGATACGAGACTTGGGCACGGCTGGAACTCTCTGGCTCGGTGGGCGATACGATGAAGTACGAGCGGTTCGTGGAACTACCATCGGCCACGACGATCTGCCGTCGCCAAGGCATCGGGTCAACATCCTGACGCTCGGCGGAAAGCTCCGAGCCATATACCCGGAGCAGGTCCGGATCATTCGGACGAACTTGACGGGTCGTGAACTCGGAGGGAGGACTGAGGCGTGATTTACCTCGACTACCACGCCACGACGCCCGTAGACCCCGATGTTCTCGCCGCGATGCTGCCGTACTTCTCGCAGCGGTTCGGCAACGCTTCGTCCAAGAGCCATCGTTTCGGCTGGGAGGCAGAGGCGGGAGTCGACAAGGCGCGCTCCCAGGTGGCCAAT
>JAJYIO010000034.1 GCA_021790035.1 bacterium
CCGACAGCGTCGAACGAAACGCCACCTGCTGTGCTGGGCTACGCAGCAGCTTGCCGGCAGCGGGGGGTAGTTTGCGGGGGGCCAGGCCCCCTGCAAGTCCCTGCCCCGAAGGGGAGTTTCCAATGAGGAGCCGAGCCGCGATCATCCTCGGCGCGTGGGCCATCCTCGCGATCGTCCTCGTGGCCTGTCACGCCCCGGCTCCCCTCGGAGTCGGCAGCGGCGCCATCCGGCCCGACGCCAAGGCGGGTTCGGTGAGCTATTCCGGCGGCACGGCGACGCTGCGGATCGCGGTCCAGTGGCCGCGCTCGATCCAGTCGATCCCGCCTACCGCCGACCGGATCTCGATTTCCTTGCAGGTGCCTGCATCGGTGCCGGCGCCGCCGCCGATCCCGGACCTGGTCAAGCCGACGGGGGGCGGCCTCGCGACCACGCGTACCGTCCTGGTCCCGGCCGACGTCCCGATCCAGCTCCAGGCCACGGCGACTGCCACGGGATCGGTCGTGGCGCAGAGCCTGACGCTGACGATCGTGGCCAAGCGCAACGAGATCAACGACGTTCCGCTCGAGCTCCTGCCCGCGACGCAGTCGGCCTCCGGCATCAGCCTCCTGGCTCCGGTGATCGACGCCATGTCGCCCGAGCGCGGCTATCCCGGCTTCACGACCGTGACCCTGACCGGAAGGAACTTCGGCTTCAGCCAGGGCTACGGCGGGGTGCTGTTCAACTCGATCGATGCCGGGCCCGCACTCGAATGGACGGATGATGGCTCGGGAGCCACTGGAAGCGCCACGATATCGGTCGAGGTCCCGCCGCTGGCGCAGAACGGCACGATCTCGGTCCGGCTCGGATCGACCCAGCAGGACATGGCATCTTTCGCCGGCTCGTTCAGCGCGAGCGATCCCTGGACGGGCCATTTCACGATCCTCGGCCCCGTCGGAGACTCGTTCAACGTGGCGCAGGACGTCATGCCCGCCACGCCATCGCTCTCGGGGTATGCGACTTCTTCCGCCCAACCGTACGGTCTCGCGGACACGCTCCTGGTCTCCGATGGGACCAAGTTCTGGGCGCTGTGGGTGGCCAGCGGCTCCACCGAGCCCCGCCTCGAGTGCGAGACCATGACGCCGGATTCGCAGAACTTCACTCAGTCCCTCGCGCCGGGTCTTCCATTCACCGTCGACACGGCTCCACAGATCACGCTGGGTGGTGCGGTGGCTTTTTCGGGCGGCCTGGCGCTGACGTACGCCAAGGGCTCGGGATCCCAGACGGAGGTCGACCTCGTGGCGCTGTCTTCCACCGGGACGGCCAGCAATCCGGTCTCGCTCAGCCAGACCGCCATGCCCGCCGCCGTGCCGCTCAGCTCGTCGCTCTATACCACGGCCCAGCCTGCGATCGCCCGCAACGCCGCCGGCGATTGCCTGGTGGTCTGGATCGACGATCGCGACGCGATCGCGGGTGGTTGCCCCGCCAGCCCGCGCGTCTACGGCGCCGCGTACGATTCACAGGGCAATTATCTGGGCGGAGGGGCGATCCAGAATTCGAACAGCTCGAGCAGCTGCGGCTACGGCGCGTCGGCGGTTTCCCGCCCCACGGTCGCATCGAACGGGAACGACTTCCTGGTCGCCTGGCAGGAGGCAACGAGTGGCTGGCCGTACTCCATCATGACCCAGGAGGTCGATGCCAACGGCTCTCCGGTGGCGCCGATCACCAACAACATCTTCAGCGGCACGAGTTATTTCATCGGCCCCGAGAATCCGCAGCTCGGCTGGAACCCGCAGACCCAGGCCTACGGACTCGTCTACGACGGTCGCATCGACTCCACGGCGAATGAGATTGGTACGCAGTCCAACTTGTATTTCCAGGCCCTGGGCAATTCCGGGACGTCACAGGTCAACGGCATGACCCAGGATCCGGTCACCGTAGTCGATAACTCGCGCCTCGAGGGGCTGGCGACCTGCCCGTCCTACTCGCCCGCGGTACCCTGCGGCCAGGGCCTCCGGCAATCGCCCCAGCTCATCTGGAACGGCCGGGACTACATGGTGGCCTGGGAGATGGATCGCGACGACGGCGAGATGGACATCCAGGGAGCGCGCCTGGCCCCCGACGGCAACCGGGCTGCGGTCGAACCGGCCTACACGGGGACGGGGATAGGCGTCAGCACGGCGTCGATCGCCGAGCTGCTCTACACGTTCGAGCCCGGCAACCCTTACCTGTCCGAGCCCGGCTCCCAGTTCCGGCCGCGCATCGCCTTCGCGGGCGACGTCATGTTGGTCGGGTGGCTCGAGGCGGGGGCCAATCCGGGCGAACTCGATTTCAACGCTCGCCTCTGGCGATAGGTGGGCCGGGTCCTGACGCAGGGAGGTCGGACGAGTCCCCCACCGTCTGCGCCGACAGCGTCGAACGAAACGCCACCTGCCGAGCAGGGCTACGCAGCAGCTTGCCCGCAGCGGGGGGTAGTTTGCGGGGGGCCAGGCCCACTGCAAGTCACCGCCCCGAAGGGGAGTTTCTGATGAGTCGGCAGCTCCGAGGCGCCGCCTCGAGGCGTAAGGTTCAGACGGTGGTGGCGGTTCGCACGATGTCCGGTGCCGCCCAGTTGCGCGAGCGCTCGACGGCTCGGGCCCAGCTCGCCAGGAGCCGCTGGCGCTCGTTTCCGGCCATCGTCGGCGAGAACGTCACGGATGTGCGATCGGCGGGCAGGGCGTCGAGACCGTCCCAGAAGCCAGAGCCCAGTCCCGCCAGCCAGGCGGCCCCGCGCGCCGTGCTCTCGACGAGCGTCCCGCGTACCAGGGGCATGCCGAGCATGTCAGCCTGGAACTGCATCAGGAAGTCGTTGGCCGCGGCCCCGCCGTCCGCCCGGAGGCTCGACAGCCGGGCGAACGAACCTCCGCCGTCTTGGGACCCGCCGTGGAATCCTGTCGCCAGGTCTTCCGCCATCTGGGTCGCCAGGTCCGCGGTCTGGTAGGCGATCGCCTCGAGAGCCGCCCGCACGATGTGCGCCTTGCCGGTGCCTCGGGTGAGGCCCACCAGCGTCCCGCGTGCGTAGGGATCCCAGTAGGGTGCGCCCAGACCCACGAAGGCCGGGACCAGGTAGACCCCCCCGTTGTCGGGCACGCTGAGCGCCAGCGCCTCGGATTCGTCGGCGCCAGAGAGGATGCCGAGCTGGTCTCGCAGCCACTGGATGGCCGCCCCGGCCACGAACACGCTTCCCTCGAGGGCGTAGGTGACCTTGTGGTCCAGCTGCCAGGCCACCGTCGAGAGCAGGCCGTGCTGCGAGGCCACCGGGCGCTCTCCCGTGTTGACGAGGAGGAAGCACCCCGTGCCGTAGGTGTTCTTGGCGTCGCCGCGGCCAAAGCACGCCTGCCCGAAGAGGGCCGCCTGCTGGTCGCCCGCGGCCCCGGCGATGGGGATGCCTGCCGGCAGCGGGCCTTGGGCCACGGTCCGGCCGAAATGCCCGGCATTGCCCCCGACCTGCGGCAGGATGGCCATCGGGACGCCGACGAGCTCGCAGAGCTCGGCGTCCCATTGCGTGCGGCGGATGTCGAAAAGCAGCGTCCGGCTGGCGTTCGAGGGATCGGTCATGTGCGCCTGGCCGCCGGTCAGGTTCCAGATGAGCCAGGTATCGATCGTCCCGAGGGCGAGCTCGCCGCGTTCCGCACGCTTGCGGGCTCCCGGGACGTGGTCGAGCAGCCAGGCGGCCTTGGTCCCCGAGAAGTAGGCGTCGAGGACCAGTCCCGTTCGCTCCCGGAAGAGGGTCTCGTGACCCGCGGCGCGCAGCCGATCGCACTCCCCGGCGGTTCGGCGGCACTGCCAGACGATGGCCCTGGCGATGGGAGCGCCGGTGGCGCGATCCCAGATCACGACCGTCTCGCGCTGGTTGGTGATTCCGATGGCTGCGACGTCCGAGCCATCCAGGCCGCCCGAAGAAAGGGCCATTGCGATGACTTCGAGCGTGCCCTGCCAGATCTCGACCGCGTCGTGCTCGACCCAGCCGGGCTGGGGAAAGTGCTGGGCGATCTCCCGGTAGCCACGGCCGCGGACCTGGCCGTCGTGGCCGATCGCCAGCACGGTCGTGCCGGTCGTGCCCTGATCGATCGCGAGAATGACCTTGTCGCCCATGTCGTCTCCCCTGACTGCATACGAGTGTCTTCCTGGTCCGAGAGAACCTCTGCCAGCATAGCGCCGCCGGGCGTCTCTGGGACGGCATCCTTGGAGGTCGAAATCTCGCCACCTCGAGTCATTGCCCGAACGCAGCGAGGGAGGATGGCCGTTTCACGCTAGCGCCGCCGGGCGTCTCTGGGACGGCACCCTTGGAGGTCGAAATCTCGCCACCTCGAGAGCCAGGCGGCGAAGCGGCTTGCCCTCAGCAGGAGAGAGTTCGAGGGAACCGGCGGGTTCCCTCGAGTCATTGCCCGAACGCAGAGAGGGAGGATGGCCGTTTCACGCTAGCCGATGCCGTGACGATCGGCTGCCGGGGTGCCTGGCTCACCGCGTCCCGGCGGATCTTCCGGGTATGCTGTCGTCGTGGTTCTTTTGCCCGGAACGTCGCCTGGTCCTCTCGGCTCGAGAGCACGGCGTCCATCCTCGATCCGGCCTCGCCGGTGGCGGCCCTCGGCACGCGGCATGGGACTGCCCGTTGGCGTCACGCTGCTGGCCTGGGCCTTCGGGACGCTGCCGGGACTGGCGGCCGCGCCGCGCTTTCCGTCGCCGCTCGTCCTCATCGGGGGCGGGCCGCCCGGATCGGCGATCGTGGCGCAAGCCCTGTCCCTGGCGGGCGGTTCCGGGGCGCGGGTAGCCGTCTTGCCGCTGGCTTCGGACGATCCCGAGCAGGCTGCCAGCGCCTACCGGAAATACCTGGACGCCTTTGGCGTCCAGTCCTTCGGCCTGCTCTCGCCGACGCACGCCAGCGCGGCTTCGCCCGAGGTCCTGCGTCAGGAGGCCTCGGCCGACCTGCTGTTCTTTCCGGGCGGAGACCAGCGCAGGCTCGTGTCGGCTCTCGATGGGACACCCTTGCTGGGGGCGATCCTCGATGCATGGATGCGAGGCGCGGTCATAGCGGGCACCAGTGCCGGCGCGATGCCCTGGGGCTCGACGTATATTGCCAACGGAACGAGCCGGGGCGCGCTCGCCGACGCCTTCGACCGCGATGCGCAGGGACGGCCCGGGCTCGAACTGGAACGCGGATTGCGCCTGGTCGACGACCTCCTGGTCGACACGCACTTCGATGAAGATCAGCGCCTGGGGCGCCTTCTGCTGGCCGAGGCCGCGACTCCGTCGGCGACGGCGATCGGAGTCGACGAGGGAACGGCAGCCATCCTCACCGGGCAGACCGTGCACGTCATCGGCGCCGGGGCCGTCACGGTCCTGGAGGCGCCTGGTCTGCTCGGGGACAACGCGATGGCCGCCGGTCCATCCGACCTCTTCGCCGCCGGTCCGTTCGAGATGGAGCGACTGGTCGGCGGGCAAAGCTACGTCCTCGGCAGCGCGACGCCCATGGCGGCCCCGGCCTTGCCGGCGCCGACCGCGACGCCAGCCCCCGGGGGATTCTTCGGCTGGTTCGCGCACCGGCCGTCAGCTCCGCCCTCGCCAGCTCCCGGCGCACCGGTCGGCCCGCACGAGCCGATCACGATCATCGGGGATCCGGTTCCCCCCCCGCAATCCGATGCGGTGGCCGCCTTCGTCCGCGACTCCGGCGGGACGCAGGCGCGGATCCTCATCCTGGCGGGGGACGGGGCGGCGCGGGACGCCGAAGCCTGGCGAAGCGGCCTGCTGCTGGCCGGTGCCGGCAGCGCGACCATCCAGACGGCGACCGACCTGCACGACCAGAGCCTTTCCGCGGCTCTCGAGCAGGCGACTGGAATCTTTTTCCTCGAGGACGAGAGCGGAACGCTGCTGGTGAAGCTGAATGCCGGCCAGCGGAACCTCGCCGACATCGCCGCGCTGTATGCCTCTCGTTTGCCCGTAGCAGCCGCCGGCCTCGGGATGCGCATCCTGGGGGACGTGGCGTACTTTGGCCGGCCGGGCGGCACCGATCGCGAGGTGATGGCCGGCCTGCACTTGCTGCCCGGAACGGTGGCGGATGATGGCTTCTGGGGGCCTTCGGGTCTCGAGCGCCTGATCCAGGCAACCTTGATGGCCGGTCACGCCACGGGATTCGGGCTCGGCCCAGGTAGCGCCTTGAGGGTCACCGATGGGCAGGCGCTGGCGATGGGTTCCCAGCAGATCGTCGTGCTCGAAGGGCACGGCGTGCAGGCTTCGACGTTGCCTGCGACGGATTCGGTGGCGCCGGCTTCCGCCACCGGACTCGAGGTCAGCGTCCTGGCGCCCCAAGGCGTTTACGATCTCGTCGGGTTCCGGCCGCGCTTCTGAATCCCGGTGAAATGGGGTGTCGATGGCGAACTCGACAGGAACGACGACGACGACGGGTGCCCACGTCGTCTGGGAGTCGCCCATCTTCAATCCGGGCGGCTTTGCCGATGAGGCGCGCAACTTCGTCTATCACCTGACGCGGCTCGGGATCGACGTCGCGATCCGACCCGTCGGCCTCAACACCGAGTTCTTCCGGGCCATGCTGCTGCCGGAACAGCGCGACGTTCTCGATCGGGCGCTGACGCTGACCGCGGGAGATCCCTTCATTTGCGTGCAGCACGGGGACCCGCAGGCATTCCACGCGGATCCGCACGCCCGCTACGTGATCGGTCGGGCGATGTACGAGACCGATCGGATTCCCCCGAGCTGGCTCGATTCCCTCAAGGTGCTGGACGAGGTCTGGGTCCCTGCCCGGTTCAACGTCGAGACCTTCCGGGCCTCGGGGCTGGAGATTCCCATCTACCGCGTACCCGAAGGTATCGATACCGACCAGTTCCGGCCGGGCCTACCGCCCCTGGTCCTGCCCGGGGCTCGCGGACAGATCTTTCTGTCGGTCTTTTCATGGCAGGTGCGCAAGGGCTGGGATGTGCTCTTGAGAGCCTGGGCCCTGGCCTTCACGGCCAGAGACGACGTGAGCCTGGTCCTGCGCACGTACTTGATGGAGCAGCCCGATCGCCCGGATGGCGCTCGGATCATCGACCAGGCCATCGATCGCTACCTGTCGGATAGCATAGGAATGCGGCGCGAGGACCTGGCTCCGATAGTGGTCCTGGCCGACACCGTGTCCGAGGCCGATCTGCCGCGGCTGTTCGCGTCCGCGGACTGCTACGTCGGGCCCTCCCGTGGCGAGGGGTGGGGACGCCCCTACATGATGGCCATGGCCTGTGGCCTGCCCGCGATCGCCACACGTTGGAGCGGCAACCTCGACTTCATGAACGACGACAACAGCCTCTTGATCGAGGTAGAGGACCTGGTCCCGGTCCGTTCGCACCACCCGGAGCAAGCCGCTCACCTCTGGGCCGAACCCCGGGTCGAGCACCTCGCCAGCTTGATGTGGCAGGCCAGCCAGGACAGGGCCCTGGCGTCTCGTCTCGGACAGAAGGCCCGCTCGGACATGGTCGAGCATTGGAGCTGGCAGAGCGTGGCGCAGATAGCCTTGGACCGGCTCCATGAGATAAGCGACAGCCTGCCGATTGGCTGAGCCGCGGCCAGGGGGCAGTTTGTTGGACCTGGCCGGGTGGCGGCCGGCAACGTGAGGCAAGGGATCGAAACGGGGGCGAGGTCTCGGCGAAGAGCTGAGAGCGGCGGCGTCGCGACCGGAAAAAGGTGGCATCAACGAGCGACCGCCTCGGCCATCGAGGTCAAGCTCCAGGTGTGGCCGTCAGTGCGCAGGCGGATCGCGCCGTCGCGATCCGTCCGGTAAACCGGACCCCAGCACAGGAGCCGACGCAACGTGCCCGGATCGGGCTGACCGTAGGTGTTGTGCGCTCCGACGCTGATGACGCTGGCCTTGGGCCTGACCGCGGCGAGAAAGGCTGCGGTCGAGCCGAATCGCGAGCCATGGTGCGGGACCTTGAGGACGTCGGCGCGAAGCCGTGGGCCTTCGCTTGCGACCAGGCGGGCTTCGGCTTGGGCCTGCGCGTCGGCGGCCAGGAGGATCCGGCAGGCCCCGTAGGTGAGCTTGAGGACGACGCCGTTATTGTCGGGATCCGATCGCGTGTGGAAAAGGGACGGGCGAAAGGGAGCCAGGACGTCGATCCGGATGCCGTCCCACCATGCGACCTGGCCGGCGTGTACCCGGTCCAGGTCCGAACCGAAGGTGAGCGCGTTCTGGAGAAAATGCTGGTAGATCGATCCCGGGTACGGCTGGCCGGCATCCCAGACGTGGTCGGCACCCAGACTGGCCAGCACGGCTGGCATGCCTCCTGCGTGGTCGGCATGTGGCAGCGACAGAACCGCCAGCGACAGGTGCGTGCAGCCCAGACTCCAGAGCGCCGGCACCACGATGCCCTGCCCCGCGTCGTAGGCGAACGGGCCACCCGGTCCGGCGTCCACGAGGGCCCAGGCCCCGTGCGGGGAGCGGATGGCGATCGCGTCGCCCTGTCCGACGTCGAAAAACCAGAGCGAGAGAGCCGGCGCAGGTGGCCAGTAAGCCGCCGACAGGATGGCTCCGCCGCCGGTGACGAGCGCCGGTACCCGAAGGAGGCGCCACCTGCGCCCGGATGGGACGCGTGGTCGTCGCCGAGGTGCCGGTGGGGCAGCGCCGGCTTTGGCATGCCGTCCGTCCCCACGCGCGGCCCGACCTGGCGAGGAGGGGCCCAAGAGGGCGAGCATCGAGAGATAGAGGCTCACCGTGGCCCAGGTCGGAAGCGTCGGGACGTGGACGGAGGCGCCGGGCCAGGAGTGCATCCAGGCCAGCCCGCCCCGCAGGCAGGCGATCAGGGGGCCGATGAGGAACCGCCCCGGCCAGGCCAGGGGCAGCCAGAGCAGGCCCAGGGTCGCGACGATGAATCCGATGTCGGTCAGCGCGACGATCAGCCACTCGGCGAACCAGTTGGCAGGAAGCGACCAGAGAGAGAACTGGCCGAACAGCTGCAGCTGCAGCGGCAGGCACCAGAAGAACGCCGCGATCGCCGTGGCCAGGCCCTCTGCCAGCACCGAGCGCAGCTTGTGCCCCGCCACCTTGAAAACGTGGGGGGCTCCTGCCGGCGCCGTGGTACCTGGAGGCTCGATCGCCTGACCTGGCCTGCCCAGGGCGAGATGGATGGCCGGCGCGGTCTCGAGCAGTCCCCAGGTGGCCAGGACGCTGAACTGGAACCCCATGTCGTGAATCAGCAGGGGGGTCGCCGCGAGCATCGCGATCGCGGACAGGAACAGGGCGCGACGTGCCGTGGCACGGCGGCCGGTGGCCAGAGCCAGGAGGGCGACACCCGACATCCACGTGGCCCGCATGATGGATGGCGCAAATCCGCACGTTGCGGCGAAGAACAGGATCGCGATCGCGGCGACCGCGGCTCGGGCTGGCGGCGGGAGCCGCAGGCCGCCCGTGATCCAGACGAGCAATCGCACCAGTAGAGTCGTCTGCAGGCCGCTGGCTGCAAGGGCGTGGGCGAGCCCGAGATCGGAAAAGGCTTGTCGAGTGGTATCGTCGACCGGGACGGCCCCGGCTCCGAACAGCAAGCTGCCCATGAGGGCGCGGGAATCCTGCGAGAGGCCGGCGCCGAGGATCTGCACGCTGCGTTCCTTGAGGCGGATTGCCAGGGCCACGGGATGCCACCAGGGGACGGTCGAACCCAGCGGCTGGAACCGCTTGGCTCGACAGGTGGCGAATACCCCGTGGCTGGCGTAGTACGCCGCGAAGTCCGTCTCGCCGGGATTGCGAACCGGGCCCGGGACAGAGAGGCTGCCCACGATCTCGACCTGCTGGCCGAAGTGCGGTCGCTCTGGGGCGGCTGCCGGATTTGCCGAGCTGGAATCAGCGGCGATGGTGGAGCGATCCCGGCTCGGGTTCGGCGCAGCCTCGAGCCGGACCGCCAGGAGCCCGCTCACCGATCGCCGCTGCGGGAAGTCCACCTGCCGGGCGTGGAGCACGAACTTCCAGACGCCGTTGGCCAGGACCGGGTCCGTCGCGACGATACCCTCGATCCAGGCCAGCCGCTCGGGCGCGCTGGATGAAATGTCTGCCGGTCCTGGATGGGGAGTCCGAAGGCAAGCCCACTGGCCCGCCACGGGCAAGGCCAGGGCCAGGGCCACGCCAAACGCCCCCGGGCCCGTCGTCCAGAAGGGTACGGCCGGATGAGCGCCGTCGGGGGAGCGGCGCCGCGATCTCCTGGATCGGCCTCGCCCCCCGCCCTTGCGGGTCCGGAGAAGGCCGAAGATCCCCCAGGAATCCCAGATGCCAGCGCGGTGGGCCCAGGACCCGAGAAACCGGATTGCGAGCACCAGGGCCAGCAGGGCTGCCAGCGGCAAGCCCCGGTCGGCTAGCGGTACCGCGCAGCCCAGCGCGGTACCGCTAGCCAGTCCCTCGAGCCAGCTCACCGGACCAGGACGAGGGGAGCGATGCGAGCCAGGCGGCGATCGCCGATTCCGCTCACCTCCTCGAGCTCCTGGACCGAATGGAACCGTCCGTGCCGAGCGCGGTAAGCCAGGATCCGTGCCGCGAGGCCGGGACCGATTCCAGGTAGCTGCTCGAGATCGGATGCCGATGCGCGGTTGAGGTCGATCTTTCCGCCGGGTCCGGCGGTCTCGGTCGCTTGCCTGGAGTGGCGCTGCGGGGCCCGGATATGGCGGCCGGGGCCCTCTCGAACCGCAGCGCGCAGGTGTGACTGCGCCTGGTGCACGCGAGCGGCTACCTGGTGGGCGGGCACCTCGAGGGATTCGCCGTCTTGGAGCTGGTCGGCCAGCTGGACCTGGTCGAGCGCGGCGTTGGCTGCCGGCCCCCCTGCGGCGGCTATGGCGTCCACGACTCGGGCCCCCAGCGGGAGGTGATAGAGGCCAGGACGCTTGACCGAGCCGAGCACGTCGACCGTCACGCGCTGCTCCACGACGGCGGGATCGGCCGGAGCGACATCCGACATCTGCAGGACGGCTGCGAGGGCAAGACATACCAGGATGGGCACGGATCGTTCCTCTTGGCGTGAGGCGCCCGGTGATCGGCGCGGCGCTCCGTCGATTTTTGACTAGAACATACTTGCGTGTCTACCGGGAAAGGCGTGACGTTCGGCGGTTCACCGGCTGGCAGGGGGGGATTCTCCCTCACTTCGCTCGGGCGGTGACTCGAGGGAACCCGCCGGTTCCCTCGAACTCTCTCCGGCTGATGGCAAGCCGCTGCGTGGCTTGGCGCCGCAGGTGGCGAGGTTCGGGCTCTGAAGGCTGCCGTCCGCGAGCGAGCTGCTTCGCCGCGTGGCTCGGCGGGCCCGTCCATTCAAACCGGGAACACGCTAACCGTCCGGCCGAGGGGCCGTGGTATGATTGGGCGCCATCCTGGCAGTGCGGGTATTTTTGCCAAGGCGAGCCCAGAGGGCCGATCGGCGCCAGACGGATGGCTGGTCCGGAGATCGCGTTTTTTCCTGCTCCAAGAGAGGAGTCACAGCCCAGATGTCTCAGAACTTGAGTTTGCGCCGTCAGGTCTTGATCAAGGCGGTCGTCACCGAACAGTTCAAGCAGGCTGCCGCCGCCGAACTCCAGACCGCGTTGCAGCAGGTCGACGAGCAGTTCCAGCAGCTCGAGTTCCAGGCGCGTCGGGCTGTTGCAGAGATCGAGAAGAAGGGGACCCCCGAGCAGCAGGCTCAGCTCAAGGC
>JAJYIO010000035.1 GCA_021790035.1 bacterium
TGCTTCGTTGCACCGCGGTCCGTCGGTCCTCACGTACTGTTCAAGTACGCTGCGTCCCTCGGGCCTTGTGCGCCTCGCATCCGGACCGATCTGCTCGGTCTCGCTACGCCAGCCGTGAATAGTCCAGGCTAGGCTCGGGACCGCTCCGGCCTAGGCGGCGCATTTCGCGCTAGAATCAGGGATTCAACGACCCTACCCTGACAGGAGGAACACGCGATGGCCCAGGCCGTGCAGACCGACGTGATGGACAAGGTGGTCTCGCTGTGCAAGCGCCGCGGGATCATCATGCAGTCGAGCGAGATCTACGGCGGCCTGGCTTCGTGCTGGGACTACGGGCCGTACGGTGTGCTGCTCAAGAACAACGTCAAGCAGGCCTGGTGGCGATCGGTGGTGACCGAACGCGACGACATGGTCGGCCTCGATGCCGCGATCTTGATGCGGCCCGAGGTCTGGGTGGCCTCGGGACACGTCGAGACCTTTCACGATCCCCTGGTCGATTGCAAGGGCTGCAAGAAGCGTTTTCGCGCCGACCACGTGGAGGGCCCCCGGTGTCCCGAGTGTGGCGGGGAACTGACGGACGCCCGGAACTTCAACTTGATGTTCAAGACCTTCATGGGGCCGGTCGAGGAGTCGTCCGCGGTGGTCTACATGCGTCCCGAGACGGCTCAGGGCATCTTCGTCAACTTCAAGAACGTGATGACGGCGACCCGGCGCCGGCCACCTTTCGGGATCGCGCAGATCGGCAAGGCGTTCCGCAACGAGATCACCCCCGGCAACTTCACCTTCCGAACCCGCGAGTTCGAACAGATGGAGATCGAGTACTTTTGCCCGCCAGATGAGGCCGACGCCCTGTGGGAGCGCTGGGTTGCCGAACGCTTCGACTGGTATATCAAGCTCGGCATCAAGCCGGAAAACCTCAAGAAGCGCCCGCAGGGCAAGGATGAGCTCGCTCACTATGCCCGGGCCACGACCGACATCGAGTATCGCTTCCCGTTCGGGTGGTCCGAACTCGAGGGCATCGCCAACCGCGTGGACTTCGATCTCAAGCAGCATAGCCAGCACAGCGGCCAGGATCTGTCCTTCTTCGACGAGGAGACCAAGGTCCATTACCTGCCGTACGTGGTCGAGCCATCGGCAGGGGCAGATCGCGGCACGCTGGCCTTCCTGGTCGATGCCTTCGAGGAGGAGGTCGACGAAAAGGGTGAGGTCCGCACGGTCCTGCACCTGCACCCCAGCCTGGCGCCGATCAAGGTCGCCGTCTTGCCGCTGTCCAAGAAGCCCGAGCTCATCGGCCCGGCCCGCAAGATCTTCGACGCCCTGCGCGCTCGCTGGTCCGCCGAGATGGACGTGACGGGATCCATCGGCAAGCGTTACCGGCGGCAAGACGAGATCGGCACCCCGTTTTGCTTGACCCTGGATTTCGAGAGCCTGGAAGATCGAGCCGTGACGATCCGGGATCGCGACCGCATGACCCAGGATCGCGTGAAGATCGGGGACGTGATCGACTACCTGGCCGAACGCCTCGAGCCCAAGCGGCCGAACCTCGAGAGAGAGACCGTTTTCGGGAGCTAGATCGTTTCCGGTTCAAGGGGACCCTCGCCGCGTCCGAGTGCGTCCGGCAACGCCTCGCAACCGGGCCCCGTTTGGCTTATCGAGTCCCGGACCGCGTGTCGGGAGGGGCCTGGGAAGATCCTGGCGGCGACTCCAGGATTTGGAAGGAGTTTGCCAGTTCGTTGGAGCACGCGGGCGGGTATAGCGATCTCGACAATGCGTCGTTTTGCTTCGTTGCTGCTGGTTGCTTTCTGGGCGCTCCTGTTCGCGCTTGGCCAGAACGCGCTCGCATACCGTCCACCGATCTTGCGAATCGGCTTCATCCCTTCCGAGAACTCCCAGGAGATCTCCCGGCAGGTGCGGCCGCTGATCGCATACCTCCACCACGAGCTGGGCATCAGCGTGACGGCCTTCGTGCCGACCGACTATCCCGGCGTCATCGAGGCGATGCGAAGCCACATGGTCGATGCCGCCTTCCTCTCGCCCGGGGCCTTCGTCATGACCGAGAACGAATGCAAGAGGCTCAAGCGGCCGTTCTTCATCCGGCCGCTCCTCAAGGTCGTCCGCTACGGCCGCGACACGTATTACTCGGCCATCATCGTGAGGGCGGATTCCGGCATCCACACGCTCGCACAGCTCCGAGGCAAGCGGTTCGCGTTCGGGGATCCCGAGAGCATGGCCGGATCCCTTTTCGCCAAGGTCATGCTCAAGAAGGCCGGGATCGATCCCCGTCGGGATCTCAAGCTCTTGCCGCCTGGCGGCCACGACGCGACGGTCATGGCGGTGTTCAACCACGAGGCCGACGCCGGTGCGGTTTTTTCCGACGATCCCAAGGGCAAGGTGGGGGCCTGGACGCTTTTCCTCAAGACGCCCGCGGAAAGACGCCAGATCGTTCCCATCGCCTTTTCCCGTCCGATTCCCGACGATATGTTCTGCGTCCGCAGCGACCTCGACCCCAGCATGAGCCTGGCCCTCGAGCACAGCCTCGAGCACCTGGCCACGACGGCCTGGGGTCGCCATCTGCTGCACCGGATCTACGACATCGACGGGTTCACCCTCGCCCATTCGTCTGACTACGATTCGGTGAGGGAGGCGCTACGCCACTAAGAAACGAGAGTCTTTTGTCCGAACCCGTCCTTTCGGTCAGGCGTCTTTCCAAGCGGTACGGCGAGGGGGCGCCGATCCTCCGCGACGTATCCCTGGATTTCGAGGCCGGGGAGTTCACGGCGATCCTCGGACTGTCCGGGGCGGGCAAATCGACGTTCTTGCGCTGCCTCAATCGTCTGGTGGAGCCCAGCGGTGGCGAGATTCTGGTGCCGTCCACCCTTCTCGATCGCCAGGGGGGGCAGATCGACGTCGGCAAGTTCGGCTCGCGGGATCTCCGGCTCTGGCGGCGGAAGGTCGGGATGATCTTCCAGCAATTCAATCTGGTCAAGCGCCTGACCGTCCTCGAGAATGTCCTGTCTGGCAGCCTCGGGTACGCTCCCGGTGTGCCCAGCATGCTCCGGTTCTTTTCCGCCGAGGACAAGCGGCGAGCGCTCCGGGCCCTCGATCGTGTGGGATTGCTGCCCTTCGCTTACCAGCGGGCCGACTCCGTATCGGGCGGTCAGCAGCAGCGCGTCGCGATCGCCCGTGCCCTGATGCAGCGACCGGCGGTCATCCTCGCGGACGAGCCCGTCGCCTCGCTCGATCCCAAGCTTTCGCTGGCCATCCTCGATCTGTTGCGCAAGGTGGGCCAGGAAGATGGCATCACGGTGCTGGTAAGCCTGCACGTCCTCGACCTGGCCAAGCGTTTCTCCGGGCGTTGCATCGGATTTGCCGGCGGCGAGGTGGTGTTCGACGGCTCCCCCGAAGGGCTCGATGAAATCGCGGTCCGGCGCATCTATCAGGCCCGCACCGAGGAGCTCAAGGCCTACCCGATTCCGACTTGAGCTTGCCTCTCTGGGCCCACCGGATTTCGCATCTTCTTCTCGCAAGGATCGCTTGATGAGCACTCTGGACAAGACCGCCGAACTCGTGCTTCCGACGCCGCCTCGACGCGCTCCCAAGGTCTGGGCGCTGGTCGCCCTGCTGGGTTTGATCCTGGCCTGGGCGTTCGTCGGAACGGGGTTCGATCCGGTCGCCCTGGTGCAGGGCGTGCCCAAGATGATCGACATGGCGAGCCGGAGCTGGCCGGCCTCGTATAGCCTGGTGGTCGATCCCTCGGCCTACCAGTTCCCGCACCGGCTGACGCTCGAGCAGCTCTTGCTGCCCGTGCCGCTTCATGGCGACCTGGCCTACGTCAAGACCGCCTGGTGGCAGAACACCTGGCCCAACACCTTGCTGGGCGGCACGCTCCAGACGATCCAGATGGCCGTCGCCGGCACCGTGCTCGCGGCGATCATCGCGTTCCCCATCAGCTTCCTGGCCGCCCGCAACACGTCGCCGGATCGCTCGGTCTACATGGCGGTGAAGTCGGTCAACAACTTCCTGCGGAGCATCCCGGACTTCGCCATCGGGCTGGTGCTGATCTCGGCGATCGGTCTCGGGGCGTTCACCGGGGTGATGGCATTGACCTTCGGGACTGCGACGGTGCTCATCAAGCTGTTCGCGGAGGCGATCGAGGGGGTCGATCCGGGCGTGGTCGAGGCGGTCCAGGCGACCGGAGCCAACCGGTTGCAGGTGTACTCCTTTGCCGTGGTCCCACAGATCGTGCCGAGCTTCATCAGCTTCGTCATCTACCGGTTCGAGTCCAACATCCGTGCCGCCACCGTGCTGGGCCTGATCGGCGCGGGCGGGATCGGCGAGCTGATGACCAGTTACTTCCGGATGTTCCAGTACCAGGAGGCGGCGATGACGGTGATCGTCCTCATCGTCCTCGTGATGATCGTCGACTTTACCAGCGCCAGGCTACGCAAGCTCGTGATCTAAACGATGAATCACGGCTCTCGGCCCTCGCTGCGTCGGGTGGTGGTCTTCCTGATCCTCCTCGTGGTCCTGCCCACGGCGATCGCCGGTGGGTGGATGCAGGAGGTCGGAACCCGGTCTCGCCTGCTCATCCAGGCCTTCTTCTTTCCGGTCGAGATCGTGGGCGTGCTGTTGCCGGCGATCGTGCTCTCGAGCGGAACCGACCGCCCGGCGGTTCTGCGCTGGCGGCCGGCGCGGTGGACCTGGATCGGGCTGGCGATCGTCGGTTCGCTGGGACTGGGCGGGCTCTTGACCTACGCCCAGACCCTCTGGCAGGATGCGACCCACCTGGCGCCTCCAGCGGGGCTGAACGGCCTCCTCGGCATCCATTCGTGGGCCAGCGGCATTCTTCTGGTGCTGGGTGCGGCGATCGTGCCGGCGATCTGCGAAGAGACGGCCTTTCGCGGCCTGGTCATGTCGGGTCTCGAGCGCTGGGGCGGGCGGGTCGCCGTCGTCGTCACGACGCTTTTGTTCGCGGCGTACCACTTCGAACCCTACGGGATCCCGACCTACCTGGTGCTGGGTGCGTTCCTGGCCTGGCTCGCGTGGCGGAGCGGCAGTATCTTGCCCGGCATCGCGGCTCATGCGACGAACAACCTCCTGGCCCTCGGGCAGGTCAACGGAACCGGAGACGCCTGGTGGTGGGCTCACGTCTGGACGATCGCACCGACGGCCGCGGCGCTGGCAATCGTCGCGATCGCCTGGCTACACCGGACGTTGCCTCGAATCGAATCGCACTGAAGGCCCGTCCTGGCGGACCCGGGCCCTTCAGACCGGGCGCAGCCCTGCCTCGCCAGCCTGCCGCACGGGCACCTGGAGCTGGAAGAGGTCGCGGATGGCCAGCGCATGAGCCTCGCGCTTGGCGCCGGTCTGGGCCTTGAGGCCGACCGTGGGCTCGTGCAGGAACTTGTTGGTGATGGAAAGGGTGAGACGCACGACCGCCTCTTGCTGCTCCGGGCTGAGGCCCTCGCCGTGGCGGGCCAGGAAGCGGTCGAGCTCCCCTTGCCGGATGGCATCGAGCTTGTGGCGAAGACTGGCGATCGTCGGTGCCGCCTGGTAGGAGCGTTGCCATCCCTCGAAGTTCTCGGCCTCGTCGGCAACGATGGCCTCTGCGGCCGGCGCCTGCTTCAGGCGTTCGGTGCGGGCCTGGTCGGTCATGGAAGACAGGGCGTCGATGTCGAACAGGGTCACGCCGGCATGGCTTCCGATCCTGGGATCGATGTTCCGGGGTACCGAGATGTCGACCATGACCAGCGGTCTGCCGGCGCGGGCCTTCATCACCGGCCCGAGGTCCGAATCCTCGAGGATGTAGTGGGGCGCTGCCGTGCAGCAAAGCACGACATCGGCTTCGCCCAGGGCGCTCGCGACGGCGTGGAACGGCACGGCCTCGCACGAGATATCCCGTGCCAGCGACTGGGCCAGCTCGAGCGTGCGGTTGGAGACCAGCAGCTTGCGCACTCCCTGCCCGACCAGGTGCTTGATCGTCGCCTCGCCGATCTTGCCCGTCCCGAGGACCAGGACCGTGCGATCGGCCAGCGTATCGAGTTCGCGCCGAGCCAGTTCGACCGCAGCAGCACCGACGCTCACGGCACCCTGGCTGATCGGAGTCTCGGTGCGGACGCGCTTGCCCGTGGTGACCGCCTGGCGGAAAAGTGCGTCGAGAACCGGACCGAGCGTGCCGGCGGTCCTGGCGGTGGCCGCCGCGTCACGGACCTGCCCCAGGATCTGGCCCTCGCCGAGGATCTGCGACTCGAGGCCAGCGGCCACGCGCAGAAGGTGGACCACGGCGTCGCGATCCGCCAGGGCGTGGAACTGCGAGGCGATGAAGGGGTCTTCCAGACCGCGATGGCGCGCCAGGAACCGTGTCAAAGAGTCCCGGGCCCTGTCCGCGCTCTCGGAGACCGCGTAGAACTCCGTGCGGTTGCAGGTAGAGAGCAGCGCCACCTCGAGGAGGTCCGGAATGTCCGCCAGGCTGGACAGGGCCTCGGGGATCTGGCTGCCCGAGAACGCCACGCGTTCGCGCAGCGAGACGGTTGCCTCGTCGTGGCTGATTCCGTAGCGAAAAATTGTCATCGTCTAGCAGCTGGTGCCGGCCGGCCCAAGATCAAGGATGCTGTCCCGCTCGATCCCGGTGACCGAAACGGTCGCGCCGAGCTTCTTGCTTTGTAAATTCAGGCGCGAGCGCCTCCATTATAAGCGGTCGAGGAGTGATCGTGACCGTGAGCTATACTGATTGAAGGCCTTGCGTAGACTGCATCGGACTGCTCGATCGTAACACGTCAGCCAGGCCTCGAAAGGCCTCCACAACTCATGTCGATAGATCCGCAGCAGGCCCCCCCCGCAGAGGCGGCCGTCCCTTCGCAAGACGCCCGCGACTCCGAGGCCGAGATCGAGGGGCCTGCCGTTCGCGCCTCGATGCGGTCGTCCTTCGTCGGCGTCTGGAGCAGCGTCAAGCTTGCCGTCGTTCTGATCGTCCTGATCGCTCTCGGCTCCATCGTCGGGACGGTGATTCCCCAGGGCGAGCCCAGCGGCGTGCTCGGGATCTCGGGCATGAGCGAGGGTGCCAAGAACTTTCTGATCTGGATCCGGGCGTACGACGTCTTCTACTCGCCCTGGTACCTCGGCCTCTTGGCCCTGTTCTTCTTGAACCTGGCCGTGTGCACCTACGTGCGCGTCTGGCCGGCCCTCAAGTTCTCGCTCGCCCGTCCGCGCGAGCTACCCGAGACGCTTCGGGATCGGTTGCCCGAGCAGCTCAAGCTCGCCGGGGTGTCGGTCGATCGCGTGCAGCAGCTCCTTTCCCGGCGCTTCTACCGTACCTTCGACGCGAGCGACGGCGGGCTGGTTGCCGATCGCAACCGCTGGTTCCGGTTCGCCCCCATGGTCGTGCACCTCGGCCTGTTCTTGATCCTCATCGGGGGCATCACGGCCGGTTTGGCTGGCTTCCGGAACAGCTTCCCCCTCATGCCCGGCGACACCATGTCGGTCCAGCAGGCCATGCGGACTGCGAGCCGGCGCGGGCCGCTGACTCCCGATCCGGGTTCGTGGAAGATCCACCTCGACAAGTTCTGGATGACCCACTATCCGGGAGGGGCGGTCAAGCAGTACTACTCGACGCTGTCGGTGATCGACGGCGGGAAGACCCTTTTGACGAGGACCATCCACGTCAACGACCCGTTGCGGTACAAGGGCGTCTGGTTCTACCAGTCGTTCTACGGGATCGGAGCGGAGCGATTCGTCGTCGATCGCGGCATCCGGACGCGGATCCTCCTGACTCACCAGGATGGCGAGTCGGTGAAGCTCGCTGGCTTCATCACGACCCAGTTCAAGCTTCCCGCGCCCCGGGGCAGCCGGGCGACCGCGGGTAAACGGCGGCGGGAGGCGTTCCTGTATACCGCCGGGCCGAACCGACCCTTCTATCTCCTGAACCTGGCGAACATGGACTGCCTCGGGAGCCTCGCTCCGGGCCAGCCGCTCGCGCTCGATGGTCACACCTTCGCTCTGGGCCCCGTGACGACCGCTCCGGGGGTCGCGGCGGTGGTTCTGGATGTCGGCGGGCAGCGCCGGACGCTCCCGGTCGAATCGGCCGGTCGGTTCAACCTGGCGGGTTATATCTCGCGAGAGTTCGTGGCGGGCCAGCACCAGGTGTTCCTGTACATGCCAGATCCCGCGGGGCCGGTGCAGATCATGGATCTCCGGACGCTGGCTCCGATCTGCAAGATCGCCTTGCACGAGTCGGCCGAGGCCGAGGGCGTGGCGATCTCCTACCGGGCCGAGAAGACCTCGGCAACGGCCGGTGGGCTGGCGGGCGCGACCCTGTTGCTGGATGGCAAGCCCTCGCGGCTTCAGGTCGTCAACCTGTCGATGACGGGTTTCCAGATCTCGGGGCCGGCCTCCGATCCCTTCGAGATCGGTGGCAAGACCGTGGTGGCCATCCAGAACGCCGATCCCGCCGGATCCCCGCTGTGGCTGATCAATACCGGGAATCAGACGGCCGAGGCGATCATGGATCCTCGCAGCACGGTACAGATCGGCCACGACGTCGTGACCTACCGGGGTCCGGTCTGGTTCTCGGGGTTGCAGACCAAGAGCGATCCCTCGATCCCGGTGATCTATGCCGGATTCATCACCGTCATCCTCGGCGCGTTCCTCGGCATGTTCAGCCACCGACAGGTCTACGTGGCACGCACGGCCGATGGCTGCAAGGTCGCTGGCAAGGCCAACCGTGGCCAGTATCTCTTCCATCAGGAACTCGAGCGAATGGCGCGGGAGCTGGGCGTCGATGCCGGGGAGGCGTTTGCGGCGGCTGAGCCCGCCGAGGATGCGCCGGAGCCGGGTCCGTCTGCGCAAATTTCAGGTGCGGTCCCCCAAGGAGAAGTTCATGGGCAGTGATTTCGGGACGCTCGACCACTCATCTGGCGCCATCGCCGCGTCGATGCACCACATGATGGCGATCGATCAGGTTCTCACGAGCGCCGTGCTGATCCTGGCGGGTCTGGCGGCCGTGGTCTTCGTGCTCGAGATCGTGCTCAAGAAGTCGATGTTCGGCAAGATCGGCTACGGGCTCATGGCCTTGGCGGCCCTGTCCAACTTCGGCGAGCTGGCCACGCGCTACTCGTACATGGTCAAGATCTCGCCGGACTACTGGCCTCTTTCCAACCTCTTCGAGTCGGTGATGTACATCGTCGTGGCGATCTTCGCGATCTACCTGGTCGTGGACCGGATGTTCAAGGCTCCCGGGTTCGGCCTGGTGTCGAGCTTTCTGGTGGCGATCATCATCGGCCTGGCTTCGCTGTTGCCTCCCCGCCTGAAGGACGCCCATCCGCTGGTGCCGAGCCTGCAGAGCTACTGGCTCAAGGTCCACGTGTCGCTGATGCTCATCAGCTACGCGGCGTTCTTCCTGTCCTTCGTGGGGGCGATCCTCTACCTCTTCTTCCACTATCGGGATCGGTTGATCGCGCCTCGGGCCGTGGGCGCCATGGCCGCAAAGGGGGCCAAGGCGTCGGTTGCGACCCTCGCCATGCTCGACGAGCTCACCTACCGCATGGTCCTGCTTGGCTTCCCCCTGCTCGCATTTGGCATCATCCTCGGCGGCATGTGGGCCAACCATGCGTGGGGAACCTACTGGAGCTGGGATCCCAAGGAAACCTGGTCGCTCATCACCTGGCTGTTCTATGCCGCCTACCTGCACGTGAGGCTGCAGCGCGAATGGCGGGGGACCAAGGCGGCCTGGTTCGCGGTCCTCTGCTTCGCTTCGCTGCTGGTCACCTATCTCGGCGTCAACTACCTGGCGACGGGATTGCACACGTACGGCAAGCTGTTCTGACGGAGCCGGACCTGGTTCGCCACGGTTGCGATGGGCGAGCGGCTGGCGCTATACTCCGGCACCGTCCCGATGGAACTGCCTGACCTGGCAGCCCATTCGCAAGTCGGAACCTGTAAATATGTGGCGACTCTCGAAGCAGGTCTGGTCGTTGACCGGGGGGACCTGCGCCCGGGAGCGCGAGCGCTGCGAGCGAGGAATATCCTGAATGTGCGTGGGACCCGAGACGACCTGTCGCGAGCCCTCTGAACGAGAGGACTCGATACACGCGGAGCTGGCCTGGCTCGATGCGGCCCTCGAGGGCGGTGCGCGGTCCGATCTGCGAGTCCTGCGCACTTCCTTCCTCTGGCAGGAGGCCTGGCGAGATCTGCAGGGGCCTGGAACCTTCCGCGCCGTGGATCCCCGGTCTCGTTTCGGATCTCGGGGGGTAGCCATCTTCGCGGCGGCTCTCCTCGTGCCGCCGGCCATGCTGGTCGAGAGTCCGGTCATCGCGGCTCCCGCCGTGCAGTTCGTCGCGATCGTCAAGGTCGTGGATGCCACCACGAGGAAGCCTCTGGCCGGTGCACAGATCGTCGATGGCAAGGGACGGATCCTCGCCCTGACCGGTTCGGACGGCGAGGCGAGGATCGCGGCCTCAGCCGCGAGCGGTGGCCCGGTCGAGGTCGTCAAGAAGGGATTCAGATCCTTCCCGCTGATTCTCTCCGGCATCAAGCCCGGATCGGCCTTCGTCGTGGGGCTTTCGCCAGCAGGCCATGTGCAGGTGGCCAGGTCCCTGCCCGCGCCGATGCCGCGGCGACCCGGGGGCAAGCCCGTCGAGGTCCACAAGCCGGCGGCCAAGTCGCCTGCATCCAGGCACGCGCCCCCATCCGCTCCTGCCCGTCCTGCCCGCCCCGCCCGGCCCGCCCGGCCCAAGACCCTCGTGGTCAAGGCCACGGCAGCCCCGCACGCTCCACATGCCGTCCGGTTGCCCGAACATGCCCCACCTCCGGTGGCGCCAAGGCGACCCAGGCGCGTTGCTCCAGAGCATCCCCACGTTCCGGTGAGGCATCCTGCAGTCGTCTCGAGGCCGACCGCCGCTGCCACCGCCGCCACCTATCGCGTCCGTCCCAACGACACGCTCTGGGCCATTGCAGGCAGGTGTCTCGGCAATCCGGTGCTCTGGGGCGCGCTCTATCGCGCCAATCGGGAGCAGATCGGATCCGATCCGGGTCTGATTCACCCGGGTCTGGTTCTTCGCATCCCTTCGGCGCATCTGGCACGGGCCGAGTTTCCGTCTCGCGCGGTGGCGGTCACGGTCCACCCGGGGGACAGCCTCTGGAGTCTCGCGGCGTCGCATCTCGGGAATGGATCGCTCTGGCCGCGCATCTACGACCTCAACCGGCACGTGATTTCCGATCCGCACTGGATCCACCCGGGCCAGGTCCTGGAGATCCCGAGGTCATAGGGGGCGTGCGGTCTCCCTCACTGCGCTCGGGCAGTGACTCGAGGGAACCCGCCGGTTCCCTCGAACTCTCTCCGGCTGATGGCAAGCCGCTACGTAGCTTGGCTCTTCAGGTGGCGAGGACGTTGCCTTGCGGGTTGCCGTCCGCGGTACGT
The DNA here is from genome assembly GCA_021790035.1 of bacterium. Taxonomy (GTDB): domain Bacteria; phylum Cyanobacteriota; class Sericytochromatia; order S15B-MN24; family VGJW01; genus JAJXWQ01. The sequence continues at coordinate 11,414 of JAJYIO010000035.1, forward strand.
TCGGAGGCGCTGCCATTCTCCCTCACTGCGCTCGGGCAGTGACTCGAGGGAACCCGCCGGTTCCCTCGAACTCTCTCCGGCTTGAGGGCAAGCCGCTTCGCCGCTTGGCTCTTCAGGTGGCGAGGACGTTGCCTTGCGGGTTGCCGTCCGCGGTTGTGGGATGGAGCGTGAAGCGTTCTTCTCCGCAAATGGTTGCCCAGTCGCA
>JAJYIO010000036.1 GCA_021790035.1 bacterium
CCACCAGCGTGGGCACGAGCGCCCGGTAGGCCGCTGCAGCCGCATCGAACTGGCCCTCTGCGGTCAGGAGCCGGGCCAGATGCTGCGCGGCCCGGGGAAACCAGGCGGATTCCTCGGGTATCCGGGAGAACGCGGCCCTGGCCCCCGCGTAGTCGCCCAGACGCTCCCTGGCCAGTCCCATCCGGTACAGCGCCTGCTCTCGATCGACGCCGTGAAGTTCATCGAGTTCGCTGCGGATCTCGAGGTCGGCCAGGGAGTTGGCGCCGGCATCGAGCAGCTGGCGCGAGCTCGCCCCACTTCCGGACCCCGAGGACATCATGCCGGCGGGCGACCCGAGACTCCATGCCGAGGCTCCCCCTGGAGCCGGTCCGCAAAAGCGCCGCTGGCCGTCGTCGCTACCAGGAGGACGACCGCCAAGCTAGCCATCTTGCGGATCATGGGGCCATTGTAGGCCGCGCTCCCGACCCTAGCAAGCGGAGACGTCACCTTGTTGCGGCAATCGGCTCCGACATCCTGGCCTGGCCGCCCCCAAGGCCGCAGCCCCCGGGCGAACCCGGGGGCTGGCATGCCAAAGGAAAGAAAGTAAACGAAACCGAAGGGCGCCGCTTACTTGATCTCGACGGTCGCGCCCTCGGCCTTGAGCTTCTCGACGATCTGCTGGGCCTCTTCCTTCTTGATCTTCTCCTTGACGGGCTTGGGCGGGTTGTCGACCAGGTCCTTGGCTTCCTTGAGGCCGAGACCGGTCAGCTCGCGGACGACCTTGAGCACCTGGATCTTCTTCTCGCCGGCGTTGGTGAGGATCACGTCGAACTCGGTCTTCTCTTCCTCGGCGGCAGCGGCCGGGGCGCCGGCCATGCCGACAGCTCCCATCGCCATGACGGGCGCAGCCGCGCTGACACCGAACTTGTCTTCCATCATCTTGACCAGGTCGGCAACCTCGAGGAGGCTCATCGAACCGATCGCGTCGACGATATCTTCCTTGGTAAAGGTAGGCATTTGGAAATACTCCTATTTCAAGCGGATGTTCTTGGTCTGAAGGGGCTCTCGGCGCCAGGCCGAAGCCCCTCTATGCGCCCTGCTGCTCGAGCTGCTTGCGGCGAGCCTCGAGTGCGTAGACGAGCTTGCGCGCCACGCCTGCGGTCGCCATGACCATCCCCTGCGCGGGGGCGTTCATGGAACCCATCAGCTTGGCGAGCAGCTGCTCGCGGCTCGGCAGGTTGGCCAGGCTCTTGATCTCGGCCTCATCGAGGGCCTTGCCCTGAAGGACGCCACCACGGATCCCGATGACGACCTTGCGCTTTTCCTTGGCGAAGTCCGAAAGGATCTTGGCCGGGGAGACCGGGTCGTCGTAGCCGATGGCCAGAGCCGTCGGGCCATCGAGGTACGGGGCGATCGCCTGCCACTGCGGATCATCCTTGGTGGCCAGGTTGATGAGGGTGTTCTTGGCAACCGTGAAATCACCCCCGACCTTCTGCAACCGTCGCCGGAGATCGGTGATCTCCTTGACGGTCAGGCCCCGGTAGTCGGCGACGACCGCGACCTTGGCACGCCCGAACTGCTGCTTGAGCGAATCGAGCGCCTCGTTCTTTTGTTGTTTTGTTGGCATGTCAGTTCACCTCCTTTCGCCCTGGAAATCGGGCGAAAGAAAATCGCCCGGGACACGCCACGGGCTGCGGGCCCTGGCATGATCCCGAGCGACAGATGACGCTTGAGAATCCGCTTGCTTGGCCGCAACCTCGGCAGGCCGGGTGGAACACCCATTTGGCGCCTTGCGGCGACCTGCTGTCTTCGGTAGCGTGGTGGCCCTCGAAAGGGCCGTAGTGATTATAAACCTGAAACGGCCTGGCGGCCAGGACTACTCCGCCGAGGAGGAGACCCCGGCCACCTTGGACGCATCGATACGGAAGCTGTCGCCCATGGTGGACGTCAGGTAGACGCTCTTGACGTAGGTCCCCTTGGCCGCGACCGGCTTGGCCTTGTTGATGGCATCGACCAGGGCCCCGAAATTCTCACCGAGCTGCTCGGGGGTGAACGACGCCTTGCCGATCGGCACGTGCACGATGCCCTGCTTGTCGGCCCGGAACTCGACCTTACCGGCCTTGAACTCCTTGACCGCCCGGCCGACCTCGAAGGTAACCGTGCCGGCCTTGGGACTCGGCATCAGGCCCCGGGGGCCGAGGACCTTACCGACCTTACCGAGGGCGCCCATCACATCGGGAGTCGCGACCAGGATGTCGAACTCCATCCACCCCTCCTGGATCCGGGGAATGAGCTCTTCGGACCCCACGACATCGGCCCCTGCCTGCTCGGCCTCCTTGAGCTTGTCGCCCTTGGTGATCACGGCCACCCGGACGGTCTTGCCCGTACCGGCCGGCAGAGCGACGGTGGAACGCACCTGCTGGTCGGCGTGCTTGACGTTGATGCCGAGACGGAAGTGAACCTCGATCGTCTCGTCGAACTTGGCAGTGGCGTACTTCTTGGTCAGAGCCAGGGCCTCGACCGGACCGTAAGTCTTGGTCAGGTCGACTTCCTCGCGGACCTTCTTCTGCCGCTTGGTAAACTTTGCCATCATGAATCTCCTGTGGTAAATAGCGGCCCCAGCAGCCAATCTCGGGCCTTGCCCGGGACAAGAGCTTGCGAGCCTTCCACTGATCGCGGACGCCTCTGCGGCATTCCGCAGCGCTGCATCTGGACTAGTCGACGACCACGAGCCCGGCCGAACGCGCCGAGCCCTCGACCTGAAGCATCGCGGCCTCGATGGTCGTGCAGTTGAGATCGGGCATCTTGATCTCGGCGATCTTGCGAACTTGCGCCCGCGTCACCTGCCCGACCTTGGTCTTGTTGGGAACCCCCGAGCCCTTCTCGAGGCCGGCTTCCTTGAACAGGAGAACGGCGGTCGGAGGGGTCTTGAGGATGAAGGTGAAGCTCCGGTCCTCGAAGACCGTGATCTCCACCGGGATGATCAGCCCGGCCTTGTCCGCCGTCTGGGCGTTGTAAGCCTTGCAGAACTCCATGATGTTGACGCCGTGCTGGCCCAGCGCGGGACCGACCGGGGGCGCCGGATTGGCCTTGCCCGCCGGCAATGCCAGCTTGATTTTGGCGGTGACCTTCTTCGCCATGATGTGCTCCTATGCTGTTCTCGGTTTGGACGGGCCCTCTGCGCGGTCGCTACGCTGCGCAACCGGGCCCGTCTTGACTCCTTCGCCCGACCAGCTCAAAGCGAAATCGCCCTAGATAGGGGCCCTCCCACAACTGTGGGAACGGACGGTTAAAATCAGAGGAAAAGTTGATCTTATCAGAAACAGCCGATCAGATCTTCTGGACCTGGCCGAACTCGAGCTCGACAGGCGTCGCCCGACCGAAGATCGAGACCGAGACCTTGACCTTGCCCTTCTCGGGGTTGACCTCGACGATGTCGCCCGAGAAATCGGCGAACGGGCCGCCGATGACCTTGACGTGCTCGCCCACGTGCAGGTCGATCTGCACACGGGTCTTGGTCGCAGACCGCTTGAAGATCTTGCGAACCTCGCGGTCGGACAGAGGCGTCGGCTTGGTGGCCGAGCCGACGAAGCTCGTCACACCGGGCGTGTTGCGGATGACGTGCCAGGCGTCCTCGCTCATCTCCATCTCGACCAGAACGTATCCCGGGAAGACCTTGCGCGGCTTCTCGACGCGCTTGCCCTCCTTGATCTCGACGACCGTCTCCTCTGGCACCTCGACGTGGAAGATGCGGTCGGACATGTTCATCGACTCGACCCGGCGAAGGATATTCTCCTTGACCTTGTCCTCGTAGCCCGAGTACGTGTGCACGACGTACCACTTTCGGGCGCTGGTCAAAGTCTCCATTTAATGCTTCCCACCTTTACTGGCCATAGAAAATTCGGTTGGCGATACCGGCAAAAACCCAATCGTAGCCGAGGACGACCAGGGTCAAGAGCGTGCACACCGCCAGCACCACGCCGGTCTCGACGGCGATCTGCTTGCGGGACGGCCAGCTGACCTTCCGGTACTCGGCCCGGACCTCCTGGAGGAACGTGCCGATACCCTTGAACCGCCCCCCGAAACGGAAGCTGACTCCTTTGAGCTGGAGGGCTTCGTTTTGCTCTTCCTCGACGGAAGCAGCGGGCGGAACGTCCGCCACTGGCTTGGACGCCCCCTCCTGCGGGGCGGGGGAAATGCTATCAGCCAAGGGCGATCTCGCTTATCGAAAGGGAACAGGCGCGGCGTGTAGGACTCGAACCCACGACATGCGGTTTTGGAGACCGCCGTTCTACCGACTGAACTAACGCCGCTCGGCCAGGGGTGCCATCCAGGTTCCTTGGCCGCGTCGCGCCTCGGTCGCATCCGGAAACCGCGTACCGTGGTACGCCTTGCCCTTCGCCACCTTGCGCGCCGCGCATCCGAACCTGGCTTCCTGCCCTATCCTGAAGTCTCAACTCGTCAGTTTCCGACGTTCTTGACGTGCAGAAACGGCAAAAGACTACTTGGATTCCCGATGAGGCTTGTGGGCCCGGCAGAAACGGCAGTACTTGTTCTGCTCGAGGCGATCGGGATCGTTCTTCTTGTTCTTCATGGTGACGTAGTTGCGCCGCTTGCACTCGGTGCAGGCAAGTGTGATGATGACGCGCATGGCCCTTTGTGCCTCTTTAAACTAAAGGACCCGCCCCTCCGGGGAACGGGACCCACAGGATCCAAAGTTCTCGTAACAAAATTATCATGCACTCGACTGCGGGTCAAACGGTCAGCATCGTCGTCACCACGTACAACCGGGCCACCTTGCTGGCTCGCTGCGTGGACGCCCTCCTCGATCAGGAGGGTGCGCCGCCCTACGAGATCGTGGTGGTTGACGACGGTTCGACGGACGCGACACCCCAGCTAGCTCAGCTCGCCGATCCCCGGGTCCGCTACCTGGCGATTCCCCATGGGGGGCGAGCTGCGGCGCGAAACGCCGGGCTGGCTGCGGCCCGCGGCGAGATCCTGATCTACGTCGACAGCGACGTTTTCGTGGTCCCGGGATTCGTGGCCGCACATGTCGAGGCGCTGCGAGGCGTCGAGGGGCCGGCGTTCAGCCAGGGGGTTTCGGTGGACGTGGTGGCGCCGGTGTCGCCTCGAGACCCGCAGGTCCCGGTCCGCGACCTCTCGCGAGCCTTCTTCGATACCAAGAACGTGGCGCTTGCGACCCGGCTCGCAGCGGAGGCGGGAGGGTTCTCTCCGGAGTTCACCGAATACGGCTGGGAGGATCTCGAACTCGGCCTCCGGCTGAAGGATCGCAAGGTCCAGCGGGTGCGGGCCAAGGCAGCCGTCGGCTTCCATTACCACCCGCCGTTCGACCTCGCCAAGATGGCGCAACACGCTCGCCTCGAAGAGGAACGCGGTCGCATGGGCGCTCGATTCTTCAAGATGCGCTCGACGTGGGAGGTGCGGCTGATGGTCGGCCTGACCCCGTTGCACGCCGCGGCCTGCTGGCTGATGACGGCAGGGGGGCGGCGGGAGGACGGGGCGTGGCCATGGCTGGTCAGGTTCCTGGAAAAACGCCCCGGACTCGCTGGCGCCCTGGTTCCCGGCCTGCTCTTTCCCCGCGGCCGGCAGGCGCTCCTGGCAGAGCTGGACAGGGCTGCGCTGGACCCGGCGGCCTTGGCACCCTAGGCCAGCAATCTCGAGAAAAATCGAGAAATTCGAAGAAATACCGAGATCCGTAAAGATCCGAACGTCCCGTCTCACGCCAGAAATTTGGCGCCACTTCTGGATTCTGCCGCTTGGTAAATTTTCTTGCAAAGATCTTGAAAATGAGCTTTGCCTCGGTATAATCGAGATTCCTTACGGAAAATCGCCAAGAAAGGAGGTGACATCATGTTCGGTCCGCACCTGATGGTCGACGCCTATGGCTGCAAGCGGAGCAAGCTCGAGGATGTCGGCCTGGTCGCATCCATCCTCGACGAGTTTCCCGCCGCCATCGACATGACCAAGATCATGCCGCCTTACGTGTTCCGGTACTCGGGTGAGGTTCCCGAGGACTGGGGCGTGTCTGGCGTGGTCCTCATCGCAGAGAGCCACATCAGCATCCACACCTTTCCGGAGAAGGGCTATTTCTCCCTCGATATCTTCTCTTGCCGGCAGTTCGACGTGGATTACGCCACGGACTACCTGGTCAGGGAATTCGAGGCTAGCCACTTCGAGCGGCAAGTCGTGAGTCGCGGCCGCGAGTTTCCTCGCAGCCCCGGTCGCGCCATCCGCATCGTGGGCGAGGAGCGCCAGCGCCTGACCGCTCCCTTCGCCTGACTGGCCACTGCTTGAGGCCGGCGGGTTGCCGGCCTTTTTTCATTGGTTGGGCCGGCGGCGAGCGCCAACGCGCTCCTCACCGGAGGTGATTTGCGTAAAGGCCGTCAGGGTAAGCCGATGACCTTGTGCATCTGCACGGAGAGACGCCACCTGGGGTGGGTCAGGCAGTAGCCGATCGCCAGCTCGGTGTTGCGAACGCGCTCGGGCCCATCCATCGGCTGGAGGAAGAAGTGCCTGAACTCCCACCGTTCGAAGCTAGCGGGATCGGCTCCGGACTGCGGAAAGACGAACTTGAGCTCGTCGCCCTCGCGCACGATCGTCTCGGCGCCAGCCTTGGGGCTGACGCACACCCAGTCGATACCGGGCGGAACGGCGATCGACCCGTTGGTCTCGATGGCCACCTCGAACCCGCGATCCTTGAAGGCCGCAACGAGTTCGGCATCGACCTGCAAGAGCGGCTCGCCCCCCGTGCAGACGACGAACGGCCGGCCCGGGTCCGCAGGATCGACGTTTTCCCCTGCGAGTTCTCGTGACCCCGGCCAGGCACTCGCCACGCGGTCGGCCAGCTCGGCCGCTTTGTACCGGCCCCCGCCAGGGCCATCCATTCCCAAAAAGTCGGTGTCACAAAAGCGACACCGGGCGCCAGCTCGATCCGCCTCGCGCCCGCTCCAGAGGTTGCAGCCCGCAAACCGAACGAACACCGCGGGTCGGCCGGCATTGGCCCCCTCTCCTTGAAGCGTGTAGAAGATCTCCTTGACCGTGTATGCCATCAGAGCCGCATGCTACGCGGCTCGGCGGTCTTGTCGCAAGCGCCCCGACGAGCGCTGCCCGATCTTCTCCGGCAAGGGGCTTCTCGTCAGCGCCGCCAGCCGTCCCGCGAAGGCCTCCTCCAGAGCCGAAACCGCATCACCTCGCGAGCCAAGCGGCAAAGCTTACCCCAAATTTCTGCCTGGACCTGGCCGGATGCGCCGGAGCGCGAGGCGGTTCCGGGTTCAGTGGATCGTGTTGATGATGCTGAAGATCGGCAGGTACATGCCGATGACGATCGACCCGACCAGCATGCCGATGAACACCATCATCAGCGGCTCGAGGAGGCTGGTCAGGGACTTGATGGTGTTCTCGACCTCGGTGTCGTAGAAGTCGGCGACCTTCTCGAGCATCGAGTCGATCGCCCCGGTCTCCTCGCCGACCGAGATCATCTGAGTGACCATCGGCGGAAAGATATCGGCCTTCTCGAGGGGCTTGGCGATGCCCTCGCCCTCACGGACAGCCTGGCGTATGTCCTCGACGGCCCCGGAAATCACCATGTTCCCGGCCGAATCGCGCACGATCTCGAGGGCGTTGAGGAGCGGGACGCCGCTGCGTAGCAGCGTGCCGAGCGTCCGGGTGAAACGGGCCACGCCGACCTTCTGCGTGACCGGGCCGATGATCGGGATCTGCAGCAGGTAGCGATCGATGAAATGCCGGCCCTGATCCGTGGCGGCAAAACGGTTGTAGCCAAATGCGATCAGGGCAACGCCCGCGACGATCGCCAGTCCGATCGGCCCCTTGACCGCATTGGACAGGTTGATCAGGAACTGGGTGTAGGCCGGAAGCTTGGCGTTCATCTGCGAGAACATCCGAGCGAAGATCGGCAGGATGAACACGAGCATCGCGATGAAGATACCTATCGCCAGGGTCATGACGACGATGGGATAGGTCATCGCGGACTTGACCTGTCCCCGTAGCTTGGCGCTCGATTCCTGGAACCCGGCGATGCGGATCATGACCTCGTCGAGGACACCGCCCGCCTCGCCAGCCCGGATCATGCCGACGTACAGGTTGTCGAAGACGGACGGATAGCGGCCCAAACAATCCGAGAGCTGGGCGCCGGCCTCGACCCGAGCCTTGATGTCCTCGATGATGCTGCAAAGCCTGGGGTTGGGGGTCTGCTCGGCCAGGATGGTGAGCGCCCGGACGATGCCGACGCCGGCGTTGATCATGGTGGCGAACTGCCGGCTGAAGACGGTCAGATCCTCGAGCTTGACGCGCTGCATCATCGACAAGCGACGCTGCAGCTCCTCGAAGAAGGGAACGTCGGAGCGCGAGAGGTCGGCGAAGCGGCTCTCCCGCTTGACCGTCACCGGCGTGACGACCATGTAGCCCATCTCGCGCAGGCGAACGCGCACCTCGTCGGCGCTTTCGCCTTGCATGACCTTCATGAAGGCTTCGCCGCGGTGATCGCGAACCTTGCACTGGTAGGTAGGCACCGAGCGGTTCTCCGGCGGCGGCGCTAGCGGATGGGCTGCGCCATCGACTGCGCCATCGAGGACGTGGGAGCGGCCCCGATCATGCGGATCAGGTCATCGGGTCGCGACGTCTTGCTGATGGCGTCTTCGTACGAGATGAGACGGTTGAAGTAGAGGTCCTTGAGGGCGTTCTCGAGCGTTTGCATGCCGAACTTCTGGCCCGTCTGGATGGCCGAGTAGATCTGGGCGGTCTTGCCCTCACGAATGAGGTTGGCTACGGCCGGCGTGTTGATCATGACCTCGAGGGCCATGACGCGGCCGCGGCCCCCCTTGCCGGACTCGCCGACCTTCGGCACCAGGGTCTGGGACAGGACCGCGACCAGACCGTTGGAGATCTGCACCCGGATCTGCTGCTGCTGGTGCGGTGGGAACACGTCCACGATGCGGTCCACGGTCTGCATGGCGGAGCTGGTGTGGAGCGTGCCAAACACCAGGTGGCCGGTCTCGGCAGCCGTCATGGCCAGACGAATCGTCTCGAGGTCGCGCAGCTCACCGACCAGGATTACGTCGGGATCCTCGCGCAGGGCGGCCCGCAAGGCGTTGTCGAAGCTCTTGGTGTCGGCTCCCAGCTCGCGCTGGTTGACCAGGCTCATCTTGGGCGAGTGCACGAACTCGATCGGATCCTCGATGGTCAAGATGTGCTCGGCTCGCGACGAATTGATGTTGTCGATCATGGCGGCAAGCGTGGTCGACTTGCCCGAGCCGGTGGGACCGGTCACGAGGATCAGCCCACGCGGCTTGTGCGTGAGCTCGCGGACGAGCGGCGGCACGCCAAGATCCTCGAACCGCGGGATCTTGGACGTGATCGTTCTCAAGACCGCCGCATAGGCGCCCTTGCTCCTGAAGGCGTTGACACGAAACCGGCCGAGTCCCACCACGCCATACGAGCAGTCGAGCTCCATGGTCTGCTCGAGCGTCTTGCGCTGCTCGTTGCTAAGAATCGAGAACACCAGCCGCTGGGTATCCTCCGGGGTCAGCGGATCATAGTCCGTCCGGACGAGCTTTCCGTTGATGCGGATGATCGGGGGCACTCCCCCCGAGATGTGGAGGTCCGATCCGTCGCGGTCGAAGACGAGCTGGAGCAGCTCTTCCATGTACATCGGCTAGCGGTCTCCTCTCAGGTGAGTCGGGTTGGCGAGCGGGCAAGATCCGGCGTGGCCCGAGGCAAGCTATACCCCGACAAGCGTGCCGCACGACGGGCAGCTCTTCCAGCCCTCCTCGATGCGCTTGTTGCACGTGGGGCAGAGCTTCTTGAGATCGGTCTGGCAAAAGGGGCATTTGACGAACTCGTCGCCGATCGGATTGCGGCAGGACGGGCAGAGTTTCTCCTCGCCCTCGCCCGAGAACGTCACGCGAATGACCTCTTCGAGCGAAGTGTGCCCGTCCTTGACCAGCTTGAGGGAATAATCCTTCAACGTCATCATGCCGGCCTGCTTGGCGGCGTAACGAATGAGGGCCGTCGAGGCTCCTCGTGCCACCAGGTCGCGCAGCTCGTCGTTCATCTTCATGATCTCGTAGACGCCCATGCGGCCCGAGTACCCCTTGTTGCATTGCGGGCAACCCACCGGCTTGTAGAAGGTGGGCAAGGCGGCCTCGTCGTACCGGAAGCCCACGTAGTCGAGTTCGCGGATCTCGGGCGTGTAGGGCGCCTTGCAGGAGGGGCACAGGCGCCGTACGAGGCGCTGTGCGATGACCCCGATGGTCGCCGACGACACCAGAAAGCCTTCGACCCCCATCTCGTGCAGCCGCATGATGGCCCCAGGCGCGTCGTTCGTGTGCAGCGAAGTGAAGACCAGGTGGCCCGTCAGGGCCGACTCGATGGCGATCTTGGCCACCTCGAGGTCGCGGGTCTCGCCGATGAGCATGATGTCGGGATCCTGGCGCAGGAAGGCCTTGAGGACCCGAGCGAAGGAGTAGCCGATGTCGGGCCGGACCTGAACCTGGGTGATGCCCGGAGCATCGTACTCGATGGGATCCTCGGCCGTCGAGATGTTGACGTCGATGGTGTTGCGCTCGTTGAGAATCGAGTAGAGCGTGGTCGTCTTGCCCGATCCCGTCGGACCCGTGACGAAGATGATGCCGAACGGTCGACCGGCCATCTCCCGGACCAGCTCGAGGTCCTCGGGGTAGGTAAAGAGCTTGTCGAGACCGATGGTCGTGCTGGACTTGTCGAGGATGCGCAGGACCACCTTCTCGCCATGCTTGCTGGGCATCGTGGAGACGCGGAAATCCACGTCCCGGTTCTTGAAGCGGACGCGAATCCGGCCGTCTTGCGGCAGGCGCTTCTCGGAGATGTCCAGGCTCGCCATGATCTTGAACCGGCTGATCAGCGCCGGCAGGTACTTCTTGGGAATCACCGACTGGCGGTGGAGGAGCCCGTCGATGCGGTAGCGAACCTGGACTTCGTTCTCGAACGGTTCGACGTGGATATCCGATACCTTCTTGCCGCCCAGGGCCCCGGTCAGGATGGAGTTGGCGAGCTTGATGATCGGGCTCTCCTCGGCCATCTTCTCGAGGTCGGTGACCTTGAGGTTCTCCTCTTTCTGTTCGACGACGTCGAGTTCGTCGTCCGCGACGATCTCTCCGAGCACCGACGTGATGTCCGGCAGCGGGCCGGACCCGGAATCGCCGCCCTCATCGGTCGGCTTCATCTGATCGAGGAACCAGAAGAACTCGTCCTCGGTGATGACGACCTGCTGGACCGTCACGCCCTTGAGCATGAATCGAACGTCGTCCACCGCGATCAGGTTCTGCGGATCGACCATGGCCAGGGTCAGGCGATTGTTGCTCAGCGATATCGGAATGATCTGGTGCTGGCGCACGAGATTATCCGGAATGAGGCTCAAGACCTCGGGCGGCACCTTGGTCTTGCGAAGGTTGATATAGCGGAGGCCATACTGCAGCTCCAGGGCATCCTTGATGCTGGCCTCGGTGACGTATCCCTGCTTGATGAGGATCATCCCGAG
>JAJYIO010000037.1 GCA_021790035.1 bacterium
GATGCTCCCGGCCGATACTTCTGCAGGGCCGCGCCCGACGCCATCTCGGGGGCAGCGCGGCGAAGCAGCCTTGGCCCCTAGCCGGGGGTTTGCGGGGGGCAGCGCGCCCCCCGCAGTTATTGCCCCGAAGGGGAGTTTCTCTTGACCGCGCCGACCGACCCGAGTGCCCTGGGCCCGTACGGTCCCCTGATCCTGGCCGTCGCACTGCTGGCCGCGTGGCTACTGACCGACCTCAGCATCCCCTGGGTCACACGCCTGGCCTACCGCTACGGGCGCGTGGATCCGGTCGACCCGCGCAAGGTGCACAAGACGCCCATTCCGCGGCTGGGCGGCGTGGCGATCTTCGCGGGCGTGCTGCTGGCCCTGGGGCTGGTCGAGGTCCTGGTGCCGGGCGAACTGTTCCCGGTGGATGGGTCGCTACGCGGCGTGCTGGCCGGCGGCACCATGGTCTTCGTGCTCGGCGTCGTCGACGACCTGTGGCCGCTTTCCGCCAAGGTCAAGCTGTTCGGCCAGATCGCCGCCGCGATCCTGGCGTACATGTTCGGGGTGCATATCGACTTCCTGTCGGCGCCAGGCGGAGGCGTCTGGCCATTCCCGCTGGTCTTCGGCTTCCCGGCGCTGGCCCTGGCCGTGACCGTGTTCTGGATCGTCGGCATCACCAACACGATCAACCTGATCGACGGTCTGGATGGTCTTGCCGGAGGAGTCTCGCTGATCGGGGCTCTGACGCTGGCCATCATCGCCCTGGAGACCAATCAGCCCTATCCGGCGATCATCGCGGTGGCGGTCTCGGGCGCGACCATCGGGTTCCTGCGATACAACTTCAACCCCGCCCGCATCTTCATGGGGGACGGCGGCAGCTTGTTCCTCGGATTCACCCTGGCGTCGATCGCCATCCTCGGCGTGCTCAAGCTCGTCACGGCCGTCACCCTGGTCCTGCCCGTGCTGATCCTGGGCGTGCCCATCGGGGACACGCTCTTCGCCATCATTCGCCGGCTCTGGAACCACCGCCCGATCTTCTCCCCGGATCGCGGCCACCTGCACCATCGACTGCTGTCGGCCGGGCTTTCCCACCGCAACACCGTCATCATGATCTACGGCTTCAGCCTGGCGCTGGCGGGCCTGGCGCTCGCCCTGCTGAAGGTCGAGGGCTCGATCCCGATGCTCTTTGCGGCCCTGCTGTTCCTGGGCTGGGGAGGCTGGAACCTCGCGCTCACGCGAAATCACGCTCACGGGCCCGGGCCGGCAGAGGGGGAGAGCTCGCAGGAAGGTCACGGGTAGAAGGAACCGGTGAGCGATATGGCTACCAGGCGCCCGGTCGTGCTGTCGATCTTCGGCACGAGGCCGGAGGCGGTCAAGATGGCGCCCGTCGTCAAGGCCCTGGCGACGCGCAGCGATCTGGTGGGGCGCGTGGCCGTCACGGCTCAGCACCGCCAGATGCTCGATCAGGTCCTCGATCTGTTCAGCATCACCCCCGACTACGACCTCGACCTGATGCAGCCGGGTCAGCGGCTCGAGGACCTCACCGGCCGCGTGCTCACCCACCTGGCGGCCGTATTCGACGATTGCAAGCCCGACCTGGTCCTGGTGCAGGGCGACACCACCACGGCGTTCGCGGCGGCGCTGGGCGCGTTCTACCGGCAGATACCCGTCGGCCACGTGGAGGCGGGCCTGCGCACGGGCGATCGTTACAATCCCTTTCCCGAGGAGATGAATCGCCTGCTCGTCACGCAGCTGGCGACCCTGCACTTCGCCCCGACACCCACGTCGCAAGCGGCCTGCAGGCGCTCCGGGGTCCAGGATGAAGCGATCTACCTGACCGGCAACACCGTCATCGACGCGTTGCTCGAGGTGGCTGGCCAGGTACCGGCCCCGTCGGAAGAAGGCCGCGTGCTTCTGGTGACGGCCCACCGACGCGAGAACTGGGGCGAGCCGATGATGCAGATCTTCGGCGCCGTGCGGGATCTGGTGGAGGCCCGGCCCGATCTACGAGCCGTCGTCCCCGTCCATCTCAATCCAATCGTCCAGGAGGCCGCCCGGCAGGTCCTGGGGGGACACGAACGCGTGTCGCTCATCGCTCCGCTGGATTACGCGCCATTCGTGACCGCGATGAAGGGTGCGACCCTCATCCTCACGGACTCCGGCGGTGTGCAGGAGGAAGCACCCTCGCTCGGCAAGCCGGTGCTCGTGTTGCGGACCACCACGGAGCGCCCCGAGGCGGTTGACGCCGGAACCGTCCGCCTCGTGGGGGTCCAGCGGGAAGACATCGTACGCGAGGCTTCGCGGCTGCTCGACGACCCGGCCGAGTATCGCCGGATGGCCAATGCCGTCAATCCGTACGGCGATGGACGCGCGACCCAGAGGATCGTCGAGGCGATCCGCTACTTCCTCGGTCTCCGGTCCGACCGACCGGTCGAGCGCTTCGAGCCCGCGATCGTTTAACTCCTCGGGCCGGATCCCTTCAAACCGAAAGTCGCTCCACACCGCCGCCCGTTTTCGCGGGCAGGCGCCGGCGATCCCCCCGGATCGCCAGCCGATGACCGGTTGCCTGCCAAAAAGGTTGAGGCCGAGTGGACCGATGCTAACAGGCGCTGGTTCTGTTACGACATCCCTGGGAGCGTGGGTCCCATGACTCCCGGCAAGCCAGCCGTCGAAGACGGCATGCGTCTTGCTCGAGGTTTGGCTCGCCGACGCCCGGCGTGAGCCGGCAACAGATCAAGGCCAGCCGTGGAGCCCGGCGTCGGTTTCCCGCACAGGTCCCCAGCGGAGGTCCAGGATGGAACGTCTTGCCGACCGGCAACCGAGATCCCCGGCAGCCCTGGTAGCCATGGCCCTGCTCGCCTCGAGCCTCGGCTGCACCAGCAAGGCTCCCGCCCCTGCCGCTCCCGTGCCCGGATCGCCTCCAGAGGCCAGCGCGCCGGGCACCACTCCCGATGCGGCACCGGCCCAGGCGGGCTTGCACATGGCCAGCCAGGCCTTCATGCAGTCCCTGCTCGGGACCTTGCCCCTGGCGCAGGTCAAGTCCCCCAAGGCGCTCGACGACTTCAGCCAGGCCCGGACCTGGACCTCCTCCTCCAGCAACGGCTCGATGCTCCTCGAAGCCTGGACCTCACCGACGGCCAGCGGCAGCCAGGTCGACGCGCTCGAGTTCGACCCGACCACCGCCAACTATCACGTGCTCGGTCTCGATCCCGGCGGCTCGGTCGACGAGTCGCCCGCCATCGCCGGCGGCCCGAACGGGAGCGCCATGGTCCTGTGGACCCGTCAGATCAGCTCCAGCAACAACGCAGCGGTGGTCGGCCAGGTCTTCGACTCGAGCGGAGAGGGCGGAGCGCGATGGAGCTATAGCCAGGGCAACGGGAGGCCGATCGGGGATACGGCCCTGGCGGGCGGACCGAACGGTTTCGTGGCGCTCTGGACCCAGGCGCAAAGTGACGGCCGGGTCCTCCTCGCGCAGCCGCTCGATGCGAGCGGCGGGCAGGTCGGCAATCCGACCCTGGTGTCGAACGTCCAGGGCGATCCTTCGCAACCGGATATCGTGGCGGGCAGCAACGGATTCCTGGCCGTGTGGGCGGACCGTGCCAGTGGCTCGGCGCGGATCTACGGCACCCTGCTCACCGCGAGCGGCCAGTCCCAGGCCTCGCCGTTCCCGATCAGCGACGGCTCGCCTGCCGTGTCGACGCCCCGCGTGATGTGGGATGGCAGCCAGTACTGGGTCTCCTGGTACGATGCGCGCGCCGGAGTGCCCGGCGCCTACGACGCCTTCGTTCAGACCGTCAGCTCGGGCGGCGGCCTGGTCGGGTCGAACGTGCGCGTCTCGGATCACCGGATGAAGCCATCAAGCGTCGCTCCGCGGGTCGTTCCCCAGGGGTCGAGCTATCTCGTCCTCTTCGCCGGCCAGGACCTCGACGACCAGGATCCCACGGCGCTGGCACCGTCGGCAGTCTACGGATCGGTGCTCACCGCGGGCGCCACGCCGTCTGTGCCCTTCGCCATCACCCCGATCGACTCGTCGAGCCTCGTCGACGCGCAGCCCTCGACCTCGAACATGGTCTTGCTGAGCCAGGATGCCACCGGCAGCGGACAGACCGAGCTCGACTGGTCGGAGTACAGCCTCCCGGGCGCCAGCTACACCAGCCCGTTCTCGGGCTTCTCGAGCAACCCCTACGGCTCCACCTTGAACTTCCAGAGCAGCTATTCGACGAGCTCCGGCAATCTTGGCTATGGCTACAACGGCACCGGAGCCGGCTACCTCGACACGCTCCAGCCGGGCAATCCGTACCTGCCGTGACCGACGCTCCAGAACCCTTGGCGTCCCGGCCGGGTCCCGATCAAGCTGGTTTTGGCAGCACGGTCTTGGGCCACAAGCGCTCCTCGCGAACCTCGCCGATCGCCACGATCTCCGAACCTCGCATGGCCCGGATCGAACCGGCTCGCCCCGGGGCGGGGATCGCCCGGCCCATTCTCAGGTCGGCCACCCGATCGTCCTCCACCTCGAGCCGCGGCAAATGCGAGAGCGCCACGTCGACATCCGCGAACTCCCAGGGCTCCTCCAGGAGAAGGGCATCGGCAACGCCGAAGGCTCCAGCCCGCGTCCGCAGCAAAAACGCCAGGTGCGCCGGAACGCCGAGGGCTGCGCCGATGTCCTCGGCCAGGCTCCGGACGTAGGTGCCGGCAGAGCACTCCACCTCGAGGAGGGCACGAGGACCCGTCCCCCGTGCGAGCCCTGGCCAGAAGGCGAGCAGCTCGAGACGCGAGATCTCGACCCGCCGGGTCGGGACGTCGACGGCCACGCCGGCACGCGCCAGCTCGTAAGCCCGATGCCCGTCCACATGGACCGCCGAATAGGCAGGCGGTCGCTGGGTGATCGTCCCGGTGAACCGCAAGAGGACCTCGCGCAGGGCCTCTGCGTCAAAGTCGGCCGGGGCCGTGGCGATCGTATCGCCCGCCGCGTCGCCGGTCGTGGTGGAGCGGCCGAAGGCGATCTCCGCCCGGTAGGTCTTGCCACCCTCGAGATAGGGAATCAGGCGGGTGAAGGCTCCCACGGCCACGGGCAAAACCCCCGCGGCCAGGGGATCGAGCGTGCCGGCGTGGCCAACTCCCTTGGTCTCGAGCCGACGCCGGACGACCGCCACGACATCGTGGGCCGTCATTCCGGGCGGCTTGAGGAGGTTGAGGAAACCCGCGATCAGCTCAGGACCGCCCTGCAAGCTGGCCGAGCTGCTCCTCGACGGCCGCCGACAATGCGGCCAGCGCCTCGGCAACGGGCCCCGGCGCCAGCAGGCAGCCGGAAGCGCGCACGTGACCGCCGCCGCCGAAGCGGCCAGCCACCGCGTTGACGTCGACCCGCCCCTTGCTGCGGAAGGAAACCTTGAGGCTGCCGTCCAGAAGTTCCCGGACGAAGATCGCCGTGTCTACTCCCTCGATCGCCCGCAGGCGCTCGACGATGCCCTCGCATTCCTCGTCCACGGCTCCGGCGTCAGCCAGCATCTGCCGGGTGACACAGGTGGTGGCGATGAGGCCGTCCGAGCGGAACTGCGCCTCTGCCAGGGCCCGGGAGTGCAAGAGCAAGGTGGTGCGCGCCATCCGCTCGAAGAGCTGCTGGTTGATCCAGCCCGGGTGCACCCCGCACTCGATCAGGCGAGCCACCATGCGGTGCGTCAACGGCGAGGTCCCGTCGTACCGGAACGAGCCGGTATCGGTCGCGATGGCCGTGTAGAGGGCGTTGGCGGAGATCTCGTCGATGTCGATGCCGAGGTGCTCGAACAGCCGGAACACGATCTCGCCCGTCGCGGCGTCGTGCGGCAGGATGACATTGTAGGTGCCGAAGGACTTGTTGCTGATGTGGTGGTCGATCACGACCAGCGGCGAGAGATCGGCCAGCTTGGCCCCCCACGCCTCGCCGAACCGCCCGAGATCGGCCGCGTCGAGGGCCGCCAGGCCCCAGCCATCGCCCGAGGGAAGGGTGGTCTCGACGGCCTCGGCTCCGGCCAGAAAGTCGAACGAGCGCGGCGGCGGATCGGGGCAAAAATGGCGAACCTCATGGCCCAGAGCCCGCAGTAGCTGCTTGAGGGCGATGGCGGATCCCAGCGTGTCGCCGTCGGGGTTCATGTGGGATGCCACGATCCACCGCCGGTGCGCGCGCAACGCGTCCACGGCGGGCAACGCATCCGGCGGCAGAGAGGTAAGCGGTGGCATCGAGGGTCGTTCTCCTGGTGCGACGAAGACGGATTACTCGCTCCGGTCCGGTGCGGGCGACGCGGTCTCGGTGTGGATCTGCTGAAGCAGGGCGTTGATGTGAGCGGCATGCTCGGCCGACTTGTCCTGCTTGAACGAGAGATCGGGCGTGTTGCGGAGGCCGAGCTGGTGGCCGACCTCGGACTGGATCAGTCCCCTGGCGGAGTTGAGACCCACCATGGTCTGCTTCTGGGCTTCGTCATCGCCGTAGATCGAGACGAAGACCTTGGCATGGCGCAGATCTCCCGACACGTCGACGTCGGTGACCGACACCATCCCCGTGATCCGGGCGTCCTTGATGCGCCGCATGAGCATCTCGGACACGATGCGCTTGATCGCCTCGGCGATCCGTACACTGCGCTGGCTCGTCATGGGCTCCCTCCCTTGGGAGGCGAGGCTCCCTAAATGGGTCCCGACACAGGGTCAAGTGGCCGACCGGCCACCGGCCAGCTCTGCCTAGGACCGCGCCTTGACCTGGGTGGTGTACACCTCGATGATGTCCCCCTCCTTCAGGTCATGGAAGCTATCGAAGGAAATACCGCACTCGTATCCTTGCGCCACCTCCTTGACATCGTCCTTGAACCGCTTGAGGTTGTCGAGCTTGCCCTCGTGCACGATGTCCTTGCCGCGAAGCACCTTGGCCTTCTGGTTGCGAAGGATCTTGCCCTCCAGGACGTATGCGCCGGCGATGACGCTCTTGCCGAAGGTGAAGATCTTGCGGATCTCGGCCTTGCCCGAGAACACGTCTTCGTATTCGGGCTCGAGCTTGCCCTTGAGGGCTGCCTCCATGTCCTCGAGGAGCTTGTAGATGATGTCGTACTCGCGGACCTCGACGGACTCCTGCTCGGCCTTGACGCGAGCGCGCTCCTGGATCGAGGTGTGGAAGGCGATCACGATCGCGTTGGAAGCCGCAGCCAGGTCGACGTCGGATTCCACCACCTCGCCGGTGTTGGCCAGGATGATGCGAAGGCCGAGCCCCTTGCCCTTGATCTCGTCGTCCTCGTTGAGATTCATGAGCGACTGCGTGACGGCCTCGACCGAACCCTTGACGTCGCCGCGGAGGACGATCTTGACCTCCTTGACCTCGCCGAGCTTGCCGCCCTTGGCGGCCTCGGAGAGGGCGCCCAAGGTGAGGTGCTTGGCCCGCTCGGCCAGCTCCTTGGCGCGCTCGGCCTCCGCACGCTCCCCGGCGATGGACTTGGCCGTGCGCTCGTCCTCGGTGACCTGGAAGACATCCCCGGCCCGTGGCACCGACGGCAAGCCGGTGACGACGACGGGCATGGAAGGCAAGGCCTCCTTGACGCGCTTGCCCTGGTCGTTGCTCATCGAACGGACCTTGCCGGCGATCGCCCCGACGACGAAGTTGTCGCCGACCGAGAGCGTGCCGCTCTGAACCAGGAGCGTGGCCTTGGGACCCTGCCGGGGATCGAGCTCGGCCTCGATCACGAGGCCGCGGGCCATGCGATCGGGATCGGCCCGAAGCTCCTGCACCTCGGCCACCAGGAGGATCATCTCGAGGAGGTCGCCGATGCCCGTCTTCTGCTTGGCCGAGACCGGAACCATGACCGTCTGGCCGCCCCAGTCCTCGGCCAAAAGCTCGAACTCGGTCAGCTGCTGCTTGACCTGATCCGGGTTGGCGCCGGGCTTGTCGATCTTGTTGATGGCCACGATGATGGGCACGCCCGCGTCCTTGGCGTGGTGGATCGCCTCGATCGTCTGGGGCTTGACGCCATCATCGGCCGCCACGACCAGGACCGCGATATCGGTCGCCTTGGCGCCACGGGCACGCATCGCCGTGAAGGCCTCGTGGCCGGGGGTGTCGAGGAAGGTGATGATGTTGCTGCGGACGCTGACCTGGTAGGCGCCGATGTGCTGGGTGATGCCGCCGGCCTCGCCCGCGACGACGTTCGTCTGACGAATGGCGTCGAGCAGCGAGGTCTTGCCGTGGTCGACGTGGCCCATGATGACCACGACGGGCGGACGCGTCACCAGCTTGCTCTCGTCGATCTCCTCGGTCTTCTCGATCTCGGCGACATCCACCTGCGAGGGGTCGAACATCTCGACCTTGAGGCCCATGTCGTCGCAGATCATCTCGGCCGTCTCGAGCGGAACGGTCTGGTTGATGGTGGCCATGATTCCCTTGAGGAAGAGGCGCTTGATGAGCTCGGCCTCATGAACGCCCATGCGCTCGGAAAGCTCCTTGACGGTGAGCGAGCCGGACAGCCGCACGACCTGGTTGAGAGTGGGAGCCGCCGGGCGCCCCCGCTCCTTCTTGCCGCGCTGGGCGACCTTGTTGGCGTCGCCCTCCATGTCCTTCTTGCGAGCCTCCCACGCCTTCTTGCCGCCAGCGCGGCCCTTGGGCGGAGCGCCAGCTCCCGGGCGCGGTGCTCCGGGGGGCGCTCCCGGCGCTCCCGGGCGCGGGGGGAAGCCGCCGGGCCGATGGCCGCCAGGGCCCGCCGGTACGCCTGGGCGCACTCCGGGGACCGGGGCCGGGCGCTGACCCGGAGCTCCCGGGCGAGCCCCCATGCCGCCAGCGACGGCGGGCCGCACGGGCGGTTGCGGGCGCTGACGAACGGGCTCGGGGGCATGCGTGACGACGATGTGGGCGGCGGGAGCGGATATCGTGGTGGGGCCAGCCGGTGCGGCCGCCGCCTCGGTGGCTGCGGGCGCGGGAGCGATCTTGGCCAGCACCTTGCCGACCGCATCCTCGGGGACGGGGTTGAAGTTGCCGTGGATCTTCGCAAACCCCAGCTGGTTGAGGAGCGTGATCATATCCTTGGTCGGAAGGCTGACCTCCCGAGCCAGTTCGAATACCCGCTTAGCCATTTAAAGTGATGTCCAATCCGTTGATCTTGCCGAGATGCCGCCCCGGCTCGCATCCTCACCGGCAGGAAATCCTGACCGCGGGGATTCGATAGGTGCCTTGGCCGCCAGCGCCGCGAGGGCCTGCATCGTCTCCGGCGACAGGGGCCGCCTCAAGGCTTTCTCCAGGTAATGCTTGCGAACGGCCCCCTCCAGGCACGACCGCAAAGGGTGAATATAAGCCCCCCTCCCGGGGAGCTTGCCACCGAGATCGAGAGCGACGTCGCCAACAGGACTCCGGGTGACTCTAATTAATTCTAACTTCGGTGCCCAGCTGCGGCAAGTCACGCAACGCCGGAGCAAAGGAGCCTGGTGCCTGGCCATCCGTTGACCTCGATTGTCGATCTGGCTTCTCGCGATCCTGCAAGAGCGCCCCGCAAGACCCGAGGGCCGGTCAATCCGCCGCGCCCACCGGAGCCGGCTCGTCGGCATCGGCGGGCACCGTCGACCCAGAGGACCCCGCGTCGCCCGGAGCCGCCAGGGCCTTGGCCTGACTCTCGCTCTTGATGTCGATCTTGAAGCCGGTCAAGCGAGCCGCCAGACGGACGTTCTGGCCCTCGCGTCCGATCGCCTGCGAAAGCTGGCTGTCGTCCACGATGATCCGGGCGCTGCGCTCGCCGAGGACCTTCACCGAGCTGACCTTGGCCGGGGAGAGGGCATTGGCGATGTACTCGGACGGGTTGCTCGACCAGCGGATGATGTCTATCTTCTCGTTGCGGAGCTCGCTCACGATGCTCTGGATGCGCCCGCCGCGCGTCCCGACGCAAGACCCCACCGGATCGACGCCGGGCCGCATGGCCCGTACGGCGATCTTGGTCCGGAACCCCGCCTCGCGGGAAATCGCCTCGATCTGGACCGAGCCGTCGAGGATCTCAGGAATCTCGAGCTCGAAGAGTTCCCGCACCAGTCCGGCGTGTGCGCGAGAGCAGATGAGCTGCGCCCCCCGGGCCCCTTCCTTGACCTCGACGAGGTAGACCTTGATGCGATCGCCCACCCGGAAACGCTCCCCCGCAACCTGCTCGGTGGGCGGAACCACGCCCTCGACCTTGCCGAAGGACACGATCAGCGCCCGGCCTTCGATGCGCCGGACCTCCCCGACGAGGGTCTCGCCGGCCTTGGTCCGGTACTGGTCGAGCAAGGTCCTGCGCTCGGCCTCTCGGGTCTTTTGCTGCAGGACCTGCCGGAAGGCCCCCGCGGCCAGCCGCCCCATGGTGGCCGGGCTGGGCGTCACGTCGATCTCGACCACCTGGCCGACCTCGGCGTCCTCTTGATGGGCCAGCGCATCATCCAGGGCGATCTCGGAGCTGGGCTCCACGACCTGCTCGACGACCTGGCGGCGGGCCAGGATCAGGATCTCGTTGCCGTCGAGATCAAGACGGGCGATCGTGTTCTCGCGGGCATCCGGCATCTTCTTGTAGGCCGCCAGAAGCGCGGCCTCCAGGGAATCTTGCAAGACGTCCGGCGCGATGCCCTTCTCGCGCTGGACCGTCTTGAATGCCTCTCGAATGTTGACCTGCATCGATCTTCCCCCAAATCGCCGACAGCTCAGTCGAGCGAGAGCCGGATCACGGCCAGCTGCTCTCTGGGAACCGTCAGCTCTCCGACTTCGGTTTGAACCTTGACGGCATCGTCCGTCAGGCCGACCAGCTGCCCCTTCCACTGGCGCCGACCCGAGATCGGAGCCTTGCCCTTGAGAAATACACGGCGACCGGCGAAACGGCGAAAGTCCTCCGGCGTCTTGAGCGGGCGCTCGGCTCCCGGCGACGAGACCTCGAGGTAGTATCGCGCCTCGCCCATCGCGTCGCTCGCCTCGATCGCAGCGTCCAGACGCCTCGAAAGGGTCTCGCAGTGCTCGTGCGAGATGCCGCCCTCCCGATCGATCGTGATGCGCAGGATGCGCCGGCCCGCCTCGGTCACGAACTCGACATCCACGAGCTCGAGGGCGAGCTCGGCTGCGATCGGGCTAGCCAGAGCCGCGACGCGATCAACAGGGGGCATGCGAGACCTCACGGCGCAGATCGAAGGACCTGCGGCCTGGCGCCATCGGCCGCCCGGGACGGTTCGGCAATGGCAACCGTGCGATACATATGTGATTTTCCGCCATGGTCGTCGACCCTGGGACCGGGCCGAAGATGCTCCCACCGCCGTCCTACGACACCTGATTGTAACAGGTTCCCCACTCGCGGAGAAGACGCCCCGCCGGGCGGCGAAGCAGATACCCCCATCAGAAACTCTCTTCTCCGGCTGCGCCGGCAGTGACTTGAGAGGGGCCCTTCGCCCCTCTCAAACTCGCCCCCCGCTGCGGGCAAGCTGCTGCGTAGCCACGCTCAGCAGGTGGCCTTTCATTCGACGCTGT
>JAJYIO010000038.1 GCA_021790035.1 bacterium
GCGCGATGGCCTGTTCTGCGAACGGATCTTTGGCCCTGCCAAGGACTGGGAATGCCACTGCGGCAAGTACAAGCGCGTCCGCTACAAGGGCATCATCTGCGAGCGCTGCGGCGTCGAGGTGACCGACTCCAAGGTGCGCCGTTACCGCATGGGCCACATCAAGCTCGCGGCTTCGGTGGCGCATATCTGGTACCTCAAGGGCATTCCGAGCTTCATGTCCTTGCTCCTCGACATTCCGCTCAAGAACCTGGAGAACGTCGTCTACTTCAACGAGTACCTGGTGCTCGATCCGGGTAATGCCGCGGTCAACGGCCAGCCGCTCCAGGAGCGCGAGACCATCACCGAGGACGTCTTCGAGGAACTCGAGTCCAAGGAGGCTACCTTCACGGCCAAGATGGGCGCCGAGGCCATCAAGGAACTCCTCGACAAGATGGACATGGCCGAGCTCGCCAAGAAGCTCAAGGGCGATGTCGAGACCTGCTCCGGCACCAAGAAGGCCAAGCTGATCAAGCGCCTGCGGGTCGTCGAGGCCTTCCTCTCCGCGAGCCACCGGCCGAGCTGGATGATCCTCGACGTCATCCCGGTCATCCCGCCCGATCTCCGTCCGATGGTCCAGCTCGACGGCGGGCGGTTCGCCACCAGCGACCTCAACGACCTCTACCGCCGCGTCATCAACCGCAACAACCGCCTGTACCGGCTCAAGGAGATGGGCGCGCCCGACATCATCATCCGCAACGAGAAGCGGATGCTCCAGGAGGCCGTCGATGCCCTGATCGACAACGGCCGCCGGGGTCGCGCCGTGGTCGGCCCCAACAACCGGC
Source organism: bacterium (assembly GCA_021790035.1). Lineage (GTDB taxonomy): Bacteria > Cyanobacteriota > Sericytochromatia > S15B-MN24 > VGJW01 > JAJXWQ01. Next base: position 822 of record JAJYIO010000038.1, read on the forward strand.
CCCTCAAGAGCCTGTCTGATATCATCGAGGGCAAGCAGGGCCGATTCCGCCAGAACCTGCTCGGCAAGCGCGTCGACTACTCGGGCCGTTCGGTCATCGTCGTCGGTCCGCCCCTCAAGCTGCACCAGTGCGGCCTGCCCAAGGAGATGGCCCTCGAGCTGTTCAAGCCCTTTGTCATGAACAAGCTCGTCGAGCGCGGCATCGTCCAGAACATCAAGTCCGCCAAGAAGAAGATCGAGCGCGGCGAGAACATCGTCTGGGACATCCTCGAAGAGGTCATCCGCAACCACCCGGTCCTCCTCAACCGCGCCCCGACGCTGCACCGGCTGGGCATCCAGGCCTTCGAGCCCCTGCTGGTCGAGGGTCGGGCGATCCAGATCCATCCGCTCGTCTGCACGGCGTTCAACGCCGACTTCGACGGCGACCAGATGGCCGTTCACGTTCCGCTGTCGATCGAGGCGCAGACCGAGGCTCGCATCTTGATGCTGGCCTCCAACAACGTGCTGTCTCCCGCCACCGGCAAGCCGATCATCACCCCGACCCAGGACATGGTGCTGGGGACGTACTACCTCACCATCGAGAATGCCAGGGCCACCCGTGGCCAGGGCATGGTGTTCAAGACGTTCACCGACGCGATGTCGGCGTACACCGAGGGCCGGGGCAAGGACAACCACCACACCATCCTCGACCTGCACGCCAAGATCATCGTACGTTTCGAGGGCCCGCGCGAGGAGCCGGCCGACTGGCTGGATCGGTCGCTGGCGATCGCCGACAGTGACGCCAAGCGTGAGTGGCTCGAGAACGCCCTGGCGCAGAAGAAGGTCATGGTCACGACCGTCGGCCGCATCATCCTCAACGAGGTGCTGCCGCCCGAGTTCCCCTTCATCAACAAGATGATCGACAAGAAGGAGCTCGGTCGGCTCATCATGCGGGCCTACGATCAGCTGTCGGCCACCCGGGCCGCCCAGCTCGCCAACGATCTCAAGAGCCTCGGCTTCAAGTACGCGACCAAGGCCGGCGTATCCATCGCGATCGCCGACCTCTACGTCCCCACCGAGAAGCGCGAGATCCTCGATCGGGCCGAGCGCGAGATCGAGCAGTCGCGTCACGACTACCTTCGCGGCCAGATCACCGAGGTTGAGCGCTACTCCAAGGTCATCGACACGTGGTCGGCGGCCACCGAGGAGCTGACGGGCAAGATCGTCGAGACCTACGATCGCCTCAACTCGGTCTACATGATGGCCTTCTCGGGCGCCCGCGGTAATCTCTCGCAGGTCCGCCAGCTGGTCGGGATGCGCGGCCTGATGGCCGATCCGGCCGGCCGGATCATCGACCTTCCGATCACGTCCAACTTCCGCGAGGGGCTCAACGTCACCGAGTACATCATCTCGAGTTACGGCGCCCGCAAGGGTCTGGTCGACACCGCACTACGCACGGCCGACTCCGGGTACCTCACTCGCCGTCTGGCCGACGTGGCGCAGGACGTCATCGTTCGCGAGGATGACTGCCTGACGACCAAGGGCCTGCTCCTCACCGATATCAAGGAGGGCGACAACGTCGTGGTCCCGTTGCGGGACCGGGCGGTGGGCCGGGTCGTGGCGGCCGATGTCGCGAGCAAGGACCCCGACCACCAGGGCGAGATCATCTTCGAGCGCGGGCACCTGCTGCAGCAATCCGACCTGGCCAAGCTCGGGCAGCACCGGATCACCGAGATGCTGATCCGGTCCCCGCTGACCTGCGCCAGCATGCGCGGCATCTGCAAGCTGTGCTACGGCTGGAGCCTGGCGGACAACCACCTGGTCAACATCGGCGAGGCGGTGGGCATCATCGCGGCCCAGTCGATCGGTGAGCCCGGAACCCAGCTCACGATGCGCACGTTCCACACCGGCGGCGTCTTCACGGCGGCATCGACGGCCGTTCAGATCAAGGCCAAGCATGCCGGTTCCGTGCACTTCGTCGAAGAAGCCGTCACCCGCGAGTACCGCACCAAGCACGGCGCCCGGATCCAGATCACCGACAAGGAGTGCGCGATCGACATCCGCTACGGCAAGAAGGTCGATCACATCACGATTCCCATGGCGTTCGAGCTCAAGGTCAAGGATGGCGACACCATCGAGGTCGGGCACATCATCGCCGAGAGTTCGGGCGAGCTTCGCGGCGCGGCCCGCAAGTCGCTCGAGAAGGCGTTCAAGGAGATCAGCTCCGACATCAGTGGCATGGTCGACTTCCAGAACTTCCGCTCGGAAGAGAAGACCGACCGGCAGAACAACGTCACCCGCCTTGCCATCCCCGACAAGGGCAAGGAAGGCGAGTCGATCATCTGGGTCGTCGGCGGCGACGTCTTCAGCCTTCCCGCGGGCGCCAAGATCCGGGTCAAGGATGGTCAGATCGTCAACGAAGGCGACGTCATCGCCGAGACGACGATCTCGACGGAACTCGGGGGCGAGCTTCGCCTCGGCGCCGACGTGCAGCTAGAGGAGCGTGGTGGCGATACGGTCATCACGGGCGGCCGCGACATCTCGGTCGTCACCGCCAGCTTGCACTGCGACGGCTACCTCACCGGCACCAAGGAGCCCAAGCTCCGGATCGGCGATGCCGATGCCGGGACCGAGCGCCTGTTCACCGTCAAGGTGGGCGACGGACAGCGCGTCGAGAACGACACGATCATCGCCGAGCACATCGACGAGGAGGACCTGATTCCGTCTGCCGGAGAGATCCGTTATGTCGATGCCAACTTCCTCGACAAGGACAAGCGCACCTTCTCCAAGCCGGTCAAGCTGCTGTTCGTGCCCGAGGAGCGCGTGAGCGTCAACAAGGACAACTCGCTGCTTCTCGAGGGCTTCAAGAACGGCATTGAGGTCGCGGCCGGTAGCGAGGTCGTCCGCGATGTCGAGATCAAGACCAACGGCGTGATGCAGATCCTCGAGGACAACAACATCATCCGCGAGATCCTGGTCTTCCCCGGCGAGCGCTACGAGATCCCCGAGGATCTGGCGCTCGAGGTCGAGGATGGTCAGGAGATCAAGGAAGGTCAGCTCATCGCGCAGGGCATCACGAGCCGTACCTCGGGCATCATTCGCGTGATCGAGATCGAAGAGGACGGCCTCAAGGTCGTGGTCGTGCGTCGCGCCGTGGAGCGCGTCATCAAGCCATCGACGGAAGGCATTCCGTTCCTGGCCAATTCGCAGGAGATGGCGCTGCAGTTCGGCACCCGGCTGCAGGTCAAGGACGGAGAGCGCGTCAAGGCTGGCGCAACGCTGGCCAAGACCGAGGTCACGCTCAAGCTCACCGGCCAGCTGGCCTTTCTGGCCGGCAAGGTCGAGCTTCCCGAGATCGAGACGATCGCCCACGGGGATCACGAAGAGGAGGAGGTCGAGGCCGAGATGGAGACCGAGGCCGCAAGCCTGCCTCGCGGCTTCGATATCACCATCCTCGAGTCCCTGGCGCTGCGTCGGGATATTCCCGCGCTGGCCAAGCGGGCGGATTTCCGCGAGCAGCAGGTGGTCACCTACCTGATGGCCAAGGCCGGCCAGAAGGTAGTCCCCGGTACGGTCGTCGTGCGCACCGAGATCCTTAGCCATGCCAAGGGCACGCTCGAGGAGCCCCGGGTTGGCGAGGGCATCATCACGCGGCTGCTCCTGGTCACCCCGGAGCAGGGCGATGTCTACGAGGTGCCCAAGCGGGAGCAACTGGTCAAGAACGGCCAGTACATCCTGGAGGGGACCGACCTCGGCAACGGCAACAAGAACGCCAAGCCGGGCCGCGTCAGCGTCGACGGAGATCGGTTGTTCGTCCGGCATGCCCGGCCGTACCTGATCAGCACCGGCACGCAGCTGCTCTGCACCTCGGGCGACATCGTGGTCATGGGTGAGACTCTCGCCACGCTGGTCTACGACCGCGTCAAGACGGGGGACATCATCCAGGGTCTGCCTCGTGTCGAGGAACTCCTGGAGGCCCGCAAACCCAAGGACAGTGCCGTCATCACGGAGCGCCCCGGCGATGTCGAGATGGATGGCGATCCCGAGGAAGTCGGCAAGGTCCAGGTCCGGGTCGAGGGCGGCGGCATCGACGAGTACACGGTTCCTCCGGGGGCTCGCGTCATCGTCAACAAGGGCGATTTCGTCCCGGCCGGCGCTCCGCTCACCGACGGCCCGATCAATCCTCACGACGTACTTCGGGTTCTCGGGGTCGAGGCCACGCAGCGTTACCTGGTGGACGAGGTCCAGATGGTCTATCGCAGCCAGGGCGTCGAGATCGCCGACAAGCACATCGAGGTCATCGTGCGCCAGATGACGCGCAAGATGAAGGTCGAGGATCCCGGCGACAGCACGATGCTGCCCGGCGAGCTCATCGAGGGCCTCGAGGCCGCCAAGATCCAGGAGGAGATGCGTGCCACCGGCAAGGCCGAGGGCGACGTTCGTCCGATCCTGCTGGGCATCACCAAGGCATCCCTCAATACCGAGTCCTTCGTGTCGGCGGCCTCCTTCCAGGAGACCACCCGCGTCCTCACCGAGGCCGCGATCGAAGGCAAGCGGGACTGGCTGCACGGTCTCAAGGAGAACGTGGTCATCGGCCGCCTGATCCCAGCCGGGACGGGATTCTTCGACACCCAGGAAGAACCCGAGCCGCTCGGCCCCGAATCCGCCATCATCGGCGGCGTACCGCCCGAGGTGCTCGAGTCGATCTAGCCCTTTGAGCCGGGAACGTTCAAGCGAGTCGGTCTACGGGCCGACTCGCTTGAACTTTTGGCGCGGGGGAGCCAGACGAAACCCCTCCGGGGTTTGCCGGAGGGGTTCGAGCCGTGCGGCGTGGCGACCGCGCAGAGGACCGTTTGAACTGGAAAGGCTAGCGGAGCTCGCCCTCGAGATCGTAGTGGATGACGACCTTGTCAGCGGTCTTGATGGCACCGAACATCATGACGGGCGGATTGATGCCGAAATCGGTCATCTTGAGGGCTTTCTCGCCAGTGATGTGGATCTTCGAGCCATCTACCTGGCCCTCGGCATCCAGCGTGACGTCCTTTTCATGGCCGGCCACGCTGAGGGCTCCGGTGGCCTCGATGTCGAGCTTGGAGCCCTGCCCGCCGACCACGTGATAGCTCGCGAGCTTGAAGGAGATGTCCGGGTTGGCGTCCGCCTTGAGGTTCTGGTAGAGGGCGCTGTTCATCATGCCGCCCTCGGGAGACTTGAGGCTCCGGGTCGGGATCTTGACCACGAGCATGGACAAGCCGCCCTTGCGGAGGCCTGCGGCCAGGGATGTGGGGTTGACGCTCGATGCTAGCCCGACCGAGATGTCGACCGAGTGGCTCGTGGCCTTGTACGGATGGAGGGTCGAACTCCCCTCGAGCCAGACGCGGCTGCTGGAGAAGACGATATTCGGCGCGGCGAGCGCCGGGGTGGACAGGGAAAGGGCAACTGCCGTGGCGGCCAGGATCGTGGACGCGATCGAGGATGGCTTTGAACTCTTCATGGCAAGAATCTCCTCTTTGATTCGATCATCGGGCACTCGAATGCCCTTGACATCGGGGTTTTGCCGTCGACGCCATCCGCAAGCCCTACGCACATCCAACGAGGTCTACATCCTCGTCGTGCAGGAATCTGCGTTTCGAAGCGGCCGGTTCATGTTGTCATGTCAGAGATCTGGCACGGCGGCCGCTCAATATCCTGCATTTGACGGTATGGCAGCGCCTTTGGCGCCGACTATACTCCTTGTGGTTCTCGCGAAAGGATAGACCGATCCCGCGCACGCAACGTTGGGCCCTGTTCCCCCTGGTGGCCGTGGCGACCCTGTTGATGGGCGCCCGGTCGTCGGTTGCCGTGCAGGTCCATAGCCTGCGGGGTGGGGCGTTCGACATCGAGGGATCGTTCTCGGCCCCGGCGACGGCGGCCTGCGCCTGGTCCGTCTTGACGGACTATGGCCACCTCGGCCAGTTCGTTCCGTCGATCCTCTGCAGCCGGGTCCAGTCCACCGATGGCGACAGTCTCCTGGTGCTCCAGGAGATCTCCGGCAGATTCCTCATCTTCTCCCGAACCCTGCGGGTCTTGCTGGACATCCACGAGGACCCCGAGCGCTCGATCACCTTCACGGACGTGTCCAGGCGTGATTTTGCCTTTTACCGTGGCAACTGGGCGCTGCGCGCCGGCAGTGGCTCGGTCGACGTGCAGTACGAGGCGCAGGCCAAGCCGCGGACCTTTCCCCCGTTCTGGGCGGACAAGCTCTTCGCGGACGCAGCCCGGTCGCAGCTCCAGGCCGTCCGAGCCGAGATCCTCCGCCGCTCGCGCTAGCCCGGCTTGGGACGCGAAGGTCTCACCACAGACGGAGGGAAAGAAGGTCCAGCAGGCGTGCATGCTGCCTGCAGATCGGGCAGGCATCCGAGCACTCCTTGAAAGTGGGACACGACAGGCAGGGGCCTCGCTCGAAACAGGGCCGGACCCCGGTGGACAGGGGCTCGCAGGGACACGAGCACGAGTGTTCGGTTCGAGGTGACATGGGCATCTCCCCCCACTTTCACCCTATCCCTCCTGGCCGGCGATTCATCCGTTGGTTCCCGGTAACGGAAGCTGGCAGCGCGTTCGCTATCGTCCCTACCGGACGGCGCGGGGCAGGGACACCGTGAAGGTCGCGCCCTTGCCAGGAGTGCTGGCCACCCGGATCTCTCCGGCGTGCGCTTCGGCGATGGCCTTGGCGAACGCGAGCCCGAGTCCCATTCCCCCGAAGCGCCGCGTGCTTCCCTGATCTGCCTGGAAGAACTTGTCGAAGATCTTGTACTGGACCTCGGGATCGATGCCGATCCCCGAATCCATGACGGACAGGAGCGCCCGATCCGCCGTGGAGCCGACCTTGAGCGTGACGCGGCCCGGGGCGGGAGTGAAGGTCTGGGCGTTCTCGAGCAAGAATCCCATCATGCGCGAGATGCGAGGCAGATCGACCAGCCCCAGGACCGGTTCTTTGGTCACCTTGAGTTCGAAGGTCAACCCGCGTGCCTTGAACTGTTCGCGCCAGTCGCGGGCCCACTGGCGCGCCGCCTCGTTCAGATCGCTGAGGACGGGCTTCAACCGGACGTTCCCCGCCCCAAGGGCGGTGAAATCGAGCAGGTCGTTGACGATCCGACTCATGCGCTCGGCCGCCGACATCATCTCCTGCAAGAAGACGCGCTGCTCCCCGCTGATGGGGCCCGCCAGGCCGTCTTGAAGCGCAAACGCGTAGTTTATGACCTTGTGCAGGGGGGTCCGGAGCTCGTGGCTGACGGTGGCGAGAAAGTTGGTCTTGAGTTCGTCTAAAGTCGACAGCTCCTCGTTGGCCTTGCGCAGGCCGTCGAGAAGCTCCCCGCGCTCGATCGCCACCGCCAGGGACATCGCCAGGGTCTGAGCCAGCGGGAGGTGTTCCTCGGTGTAGGCGTGCGCCCGGAATGAAGAGAAGAAGACCACGCCGGTCACGCGGTCCGAGATGAGGAGCGGTACCGACAGGTTCGAGCGCATGCCCTCTCGAACCAGGAACTCGCACCGTTCCGACGGCCGCGCCGCGTGGTAGAGTTCGAGGTCCTCGATGATGCGCAACATGCGCCGCCTCACGATGGGCTCCAGGCTGCTGTCGGCGACCGAACCCTCGTCGCCGACCCCCCACAGGATCTGGCCTCGCGAACGGACGTAGCGGCTCACGAGCTGGTCGCCGGGCTCGAGCATCGCGATTCCGATCCGGTCGACCGGGATCAGCGGGCCGAGGGTGTCGAAGAGCAGATCGACGACCTGTTCGGCGGAAAGCCCCTTGTTGAGCGCGACGAGGATCTCCAGGATCTCCCGCCCGGCGCCATCGTCGCCGACCGGGTCCGACACGAAGAAGCGGCTGCCCGGTATGGGGAGCCATGCATCCCGATCCTCCTCGACGTGCACTTCATGTAACATTCCACCCTCGAGGCCAGATTCGATCCGTGCTAGTCCCTGATACGGCAGCTCTCTTTCGCGGTATCATTTCTTGTGATGAATCCGGAATTTCCACCGGTTCCGCTTGAGGCCAGCGAACGCAGTTACCGCTTTCTGGTGGAGGCGGGGATCCTGCTGACCCGCCAGCTTTCGCTCGATGCCGTGCTGCAGCGCATCGTCGAGGTCGCATCGTCCATCCTCTCGGCACGCTTTGCCGCGCTGGGCGTCCTGTCGGAAGACGGATCCACGCTCACGAACTTCGTCACGACCGGCCTGGGCGACGAAGATCGCGCCAGGATTCCTTCCCCCCCCACCGGCAAGGGGCTCCTGGGGGTGGTGCTGAAGAAGCCGCTGCGCCTGGCGGATCTCAAGGACGACCCGCGGTCTGGAGGATTCCCCGAGGGTCATCCCCCGATGCGATCGTTCCTCGGGGTGCCGATCAGCTTCCGGGGCAAGACCTTCGGCCGTCTCTACCTTACCGACAAGATCGGGGCCGACGAGTTCAGCCTGCTGGACGAGCAGCTGGCGGGGATCCTGGCCTCACAGGCGGCGGTCGCCATCGAGAACGCCATGCTCTACGAGCAAGCTCGCGAGGCCAACCGCCTCAAGAGCGAGTTCCTGGCCAAGATGAGCCACGAGCTGCGCACGCCGATGAACTCCATCATCGGCTTCACCGAACTCGTGCTTTCTGGCAACCACGGTCCGCTGACCGATCGCCAGCACAACAGCCTCGAGCGCGTGCTGCGTAATGCCAAGAACCTGCTGGGCCTCATCAACGACATTCTCGACCTGTCCAAGATCGAGGCGGGCAAGACGACGATCCAGACCGAAGCCTTCCGCCCCTTGCAGATGATCCAGGCGGTTTTCTCGACGCTCGAGCCGATGGCCACGGCCAAGGGCCTGGCGGTCACGATGATCGACGAGGGCTGTCCACCGCTGGTCATGGGCGACGAGCCCAAGGCGCGGCAGGTCGTGCTCAATCTGCTGTCCAACGCCATCAAGTTCACGGCTCAGGGCGAGGTTCGGGTCGTCCTCGGGATGCTCGACGACAAGACCTGGTCGGTGTGCGTCGAGGATACCGGGATCGGGATCGCCACCGAGTTTCACGAGCTGATCTTCGAGGAGTTCCGCCAGGCGGATTCCTCTCCGGCGCGCCAGGCGGGCGGCACGGGCCTGGGTCTGGCCATCAGCCGCAAGCTGGCGCACCTGATGGGCGGCTGGCTCTCCCTCGAGAGCGAGGTGGGCAAGGGCAGCGCGTTCACGATGTTCCTGCCCACGGGCATCCACCTCCCCGAGCCGGGCTCGACCACCCTCACGGCCGCCAACCGCGTGGTGCTCGTCGTCGACGACGATCCCGAGGTTCTCGATCTCATGGGCGAGAAGTTCGCGGGGTCGGGCTTTGCCATGGTGCGGGCCCGTACCGGCGAGGAAGCCCTGCGCCTGGCCAAGGCCTTGCACCCCGACGTGATCACGCTGGACGTCATGATGCCGGGCCTCGACGGCTGGCAGGTGCTCATGGCCCTCAAGCGCGATCCCGAACTCCGCACCATCCCGGTCGTCATGGCGACGATCATGGAGGACAAGAGCCTGGGCTTCAGCCTCGGTGCTGCTGAATACCTGGTCAAGCCCATCGCCAAGGAGCGCCTGCTGGCAGTCCTCTCGGCGATGGTGCCGGATCGCGAGGGACCGATCCTGATCGTCGACGATTCGGCGGACGACCGGGCATACTTGCGCCATGTCATCGAGTCGGCTGGGTTCGGCGTCCTGGAGGCCTCGAGCGGCGGCCAGGCTCTCGACATCCTGAGCCGCTTCACCCCCGGCATGCTGGTCCTCGACCTGTTGATGCCCGACATGGATGGCTTCGAGCTGATCACGCGGCTCCGGGACCGAGCCGACACGGCCAGCCTCCCGATCCTGGTGTTCACCGGCCGGGATCTGTCCGAGGAGGACTTGACCTGGCTGACGGCGGGCACCCAGCGCGTGATTCGCAAGGCGGCGCTCTCGCCCGATGAGCTCCTCGGCGAGATCAAGGCGGTGCTGTCCCTGGCAGGCAAGCGGTGACGGGGGGAGACGTGCGCGTACTCCTGGTCGAGGACGTGGACGACAACCGCTACCTGGCGCGTTGTCTCCTCGAGAGCGCCGGCCACGTCGTCGAGGAGGCGCTCAACGGCGCCGATGCCCTCGAGCGGGCCCACGATGCGCAACCTGACGTCATCCTGCTCGACATGTCCCTTCCGATCGTCGATGGCTGGGAGGTCCTGCGCCGCCTGCAGGCCGATCCCTCGCTGTCCTCGATTCCGGTCGTCGCCCTGACGGCCCATGCGATGGCGGGAGACAAGGAGCGCATCCTCGAGGCCGGAGCGCGTGGATACATCCCCAAGCCGCTCAGCGTGCCCAATTTCGTCCAGCAGGTCCTCGCCTGTACGGTACCGCCATCCCCATGAACCGTCGGATTCTCGCGATCGACGACAACTCCGACAACCTGGCGTTGCTCGAGGCGCTCCTGCCTGAATAC
>JAJYIO010000039.1 GCA_021790035.1 bacterium
CGATCTCCCGGCCGCCGCAGGTGACCCGGGTCGAGATCGACCACGAGAAGCCGGCCGCCAAGGGGAGCAGCAAGAGCGCCAGCTAGAGCTGGTCGCTGCGCCACCAGCGGCTTCAGGGCCCCCGTCGAGCGATCGGCGGGGGCCCTGGCTCTTGCGCGGCAGGTGCCGCCAAAGAGAGTTCGAGGGAACCGGCGGGTTCCCTCGAGTCACTACCCGAGCTTGCCAGGGAGGGCGACGGATGGCGTCCGGTCGGGCGAATCTTCGCCATCGAACGAGCCAAGCTCACGTAGCAGCTTGCCCTCAGCCGGAGAGAGTTCGAGGGAACCGGCGGGTTCCCTCGAGTCACTACCCGAGCTTGCCAGGGAGGACCGAACTTTCAGCTCTATGCGGTGTAGCTGTCGTCGTCTTCCCCGCCGTCGTCATCGCCGCCACTGTTGCCGCCGTCCGAATCGGCTGCCGTGGCTCCGTGATGGGCGACCAGGCTGACACCATGATGGGCGACGGGCAAGATCGGGCTGCGAGGCCCGAAGGTGGCCTTCATTGCCCCGAGGGCCAGCAGCGTGTAGACACTGGCCAGAGCGTACCGACTCAACATCGTTTTTCGCGCCTCTCGCCTGTTTCAAGGACCCTGGGCTCGCCCGGCGTCGCCATGGCAAGCCCTCTCGAGACGATTATCCACAGGGAGCCGCCCTGGATATCGCGCTTAACGAACAATTACACCGTTAACCGGCCCGCGGTGACGATCGCGTTAAGTAGAGATGTCCAGGCGGGTGGCGACGGCCCCCAGGACCTGCCGGTGGACCGTCTCGACGTCGGCGTCGGCACGCACGACGTGAACGCGTTCCGGTCGGGCCCGGGCGATGGCGAGGAAGCCTTCCCGGACGCGCCGATGAAACGCCAGGTCCTCACGCTCGAGCCGGTCGGCGGTCGAGCGCCGTGCGGCTCGAGCCAGGCCGACCTCGGGCTCGAGGTCGAGCAGGAGGGTCAGGTCCGGGACCAGCCCGCCGGTCGCGATCCGGTTGAGATCCTCGACGAGCTGCACGTCCATGCCCCGACCGCAGGCCTGATAGGCCACCAGCGAGTCGGCGTGGCGGTCGCACAGCAGCACGCTGCCGGCCGCCAGCGCCGGCCGGACGATTTCGTCGACATGCTGCGCTCGGTCGGCGGCATAGAGCAGCAGCTCGGAGCGGGGGACGAGGCGGGCATCTGGATCCAGGAGGAGCTCCCGGATCCGGAGACCCGCAGCCGTGCCACCCGGCTCCCGGCTGGTCCGGACATCGAGGCCGCGCTTCTGCAAGCTCCCGGCCAGCAGTTCGATCTGCGTCGACTTCCCGGCGCCTTCAGCCCCCTCGAAGGTTATGAACCATCCCCTCACCGCGAGGCTGGCTCCGTCATCGCGGGGGCGCCAGCGGCGAGGGCGCCGCGGACGGGGAGGATGCGGGGTTCTGGGCTGGTAGCCACGGCCAGAGCGGCGCCGGGGTGGGCGTCGTGGGCGGAGCGAAGGGAACCACGGGTTTGCCCTTGAGCGCGGCGACCATGAAGTCGTGCCAGATTCGCCCCGCCAAGGTGCCACCGAAGGCGCCGTCCTTCATCGGGTGGCGGTCGTCGTTGCCGACCCAGACCGCCGCGCAGAGCTGCGGTGTGAACCCGACGAACCACGCATCCCTGAAATCGTTGCTGGTGCCGGTCTTTCCGGCCGCTGGCCGCCAGATTCCGTCGCTGCCAGCGGTTCCACCCGGACCGAGCACGCCCTGCATCACGCTCACCAGCTCTCGAACCGGCTGGACATCTGCGGCGCGTCTTTGCTGCGGCACCGGCGCATCCAGCAACTGCCCGCCGGGTCCGGTGATGCGCGTGAATATCGAGGGCTGGATCCACACACCGTCGTTGGCGAGGGCCGCATAGGCCGAGCACATCTCGAGCGGGGTGATGCCCGAGGAGCCCAGCGTGAGCGTGAGATCCCGATTGAGCGGGCTGGAGATGCCCAGCGCGCGGGCCGTCCGGATGATCGGGTCGATGCCCACCTTGGCCTCGAGGGCCACCGCGACGGTGTTGAACGACTGGATGAGCGCCGTTCGCAACGTTACCTTGCCGTGGAAGCGGTAGTCGTCGTTGTGGGGGACGTACCAGCGGCCGGGGCCAGCGGGATACCGTGCGGGTTCGTCGTCGACGATGTCATCCGGTGCGAAACCGTGCTCGAAGGCCGTGAGGTAAACGAACGGCTTGAATGCGCTACCGGTCTGCAATCGCGCCACGGTGCGGTCGTACTGCGTGGCTCCGAGCCCGCCCACCAGAGCCCGGACCTGGCCGGTGGACGGATCGATGGCCACGATCGCCACCTGGCTGAATCCATAGCGCCTGCCGTCACGGGCAAGGCCCCGCTCGGCGGCCTCCTCGGCGGCCTGCTGCATGGCCGGATCCATCGTGACCGTGATCGACAGGCCGGCGCCGTCCAGGACCTGCCGGCCATCCTGCACGATCCGGCCCGAAGCGTCGCGACGCGTGAGCTGCAGCGCGGCCTCGTCGGCGACCCGGTTGAAGAACCAGCGGTACGAGGGATCGGGCCGGACGATGCCGAGCAGCTCCCGGAGGCGACCCGCGGCGAAACCGCGCGAAAAACGATGCGTCGCCACGCCCTGCAGGATCCGCAAGACGCTGTTGCGATGGCTGGCTGCGTCGGCCTCGAACCGCGTGATATCGCCCGCGTCGACCATCCGGTCCAGCACGTACTCCTGCCGCTCGGCGAGCCGGAAGACGCCGTGGTCGTTGAAGGGATCGTAGTAACCCGGACCGCGGACCAGGGCCGCCAGAACGGCCATCTGGCCCAGATCGAGGGCAGAAGGGGAGCGATCGAAGTAGCGATCGGACGCGGCGCCGATGCCGTAGGCGCCATGGCCCCAGTAGATGTCGTTGAAGTACAGGGTCAAGATGGCGTCTTTGCTGTAGCGCTGCTCGAGCTGCATCGCGATCCAAGCCTCCTTGACCTTGCGCGACAGGGTCTTGGCGCGGTCGTTGAGGAGGGTGCGAGCCAGCTGCTGCGTCAGCGTCGAAGCCCCTTCCTTGGCCCTGCCAGCGAGGATGTCGGCCAGGATGGCCCGCCCGATGCCGCGGATGTCGAAGGCGCCTTCCTGGTAGAACCGGGGGTCCTCGGTGTCGATCAGCGCCTTTCGCATCAGCACCGGGATGCCTGGCAGCAGGACCGTGCGCTGGTCGTGAGCTGGAAGCAGCTCGCCGACCTTCTGGTCGGCCTCGTCGAACACCGTCGTCGGCGGGTGGGGGGCCGGCAAGGGCTTGAGGACTTCCTGCAGCTGCGGCATGTCATCCGCACGAGCGGCCGGGGCCACCGCCAGCGAGGCGGCCAGCAGCAAGGGAGCCAGTCGAGCGATTCTCACGGTTCCATTGTACCGGTGATGAGTCCGACCTGGCGGACCTGGCCGCGTGCAAGCCCCGGATCGACGTCGTGACGGTCGCCAGGAAGATCGACCAGCGCGGCGTCGAGGGCGTCTGCAAGGTCCATTCGTGTCACTTTGCCACGTGGGACGCAGAGAGGGGCGAGTCTGGAGGAATCGTCGCGCCTGCCCGGGAGTGGTAGGAGAACACGAGGGTGAGTCGCGTTCCCCAAGGAGGTAAAGGAGGTGCGGATGGACCCGCTGCATGTGGGCTGTGCCTTCGGCCTGCCGTCCCCTTGGCTCTCGCACGCCGCTTTACGCGGCCTCCCTCTCGCCTTCCTGGTCGGCCTCGCCTTCGGAGAGGGGCTCCTGGCAACGCTTGTCCTGACGCTGGTCCTCTACGCCGTGCGGATGGGCCAGCTGTTCGGATGGAGCTCGCTGGTAAGGCTAGATTTCTGGTCCAAGGCCCTACCGCTCTGGCGGGAGGCTGCCTGGATTGTGACGCTTCCCTTGTGTGCCGCTGAATCGGTGTTCCTGGAGCACGCCCGGTTCACTTCCCCAGCTCCCTCGAAACCTTCCGGGGCCCTGGCCCTGGGATACTCAGGCTCCCTGCTTTCCCTGATCTTGGGCCTTTTGTTTGCGCTGGAGGTCGGGGATCTTTTGAGGGCTTGGAGCGCGAACTCAGCGCTAGCCCGCAGTGGCGAACGGCCTCACCCCGTTCCGAGGCGGGACCCGGCCATGGTGACGGCCCTGCTACTTTCCGGGATCTGCCTGGCGTCCATTCCGATAGCGACGGACTTCGCACCGCGGCTCCCCCAGCCCGGCCAAGCGGCGGATGCGATCCTGCTGTCGCTGGCCATGCTCCTCGGATCCCTCGGGATCGTAGCAAAGAACCGGGCGTGGCAGCGGGCCGGCGGGGACGCTGCCACGCATTGCGCTGACAGGTCCGCCTCTTTGCTTTGAGCGCAAGGCTCGCTGGCGAAACGTCAGATCTGGCTCGCTGCCTCGGTTCTCGTCAGCTTGGCCGCCCTCGTCGCCTGCGGCGCTGGACGGGGCGCCCCCAGCCGGGAACCACAGCTCGCTGAAAAAAAGAGGCCAAGATGATGGACACAGCAGGGAGCAGGCTGACAGCCGTCGCTTTGCCGTCGCGATCGGGACGCTCGGCTGCGGCCAGAATTCCATCTCGGGGGCCGGCCGCGGCTCCTCCGGGGGCGTCTCGCTCACGGTCATCCCCGATGTGCTGACCCAGCCCTCGGCACGAGCGATCGTCGCGCCCTACAGGAGGGACGGCATCAACCACGTGGTGGCGGTGCGCAGTCTCCGCCCACGCGGAGGTCGAGCGCCTCCTTACCTGGCTTCGAGAGGATAGATCGCCACACGCCGGTGCGGCTCTTCCCCGATGGATTCGCTCTTGAGCTGGTACTTCTCGACCAGATCATGCTGGAGCCGGCGCACCGTGGCGTTGTGCGGGGCAAGCTCGACGGCCCGGCCGGACTTCATGGCGCGGTCGATGCCTTCCCGCGCCTCGCGCAGCGCGGCTTCCTCGTTCTCGACGAACTGTGCGTCGAGGTGCATGACCTCGCGCAGGGTCTTCTGGATCTGCGGGATGGTGTTGGACTTGACGACGTACGTGGCGATCTGGCGGGCCTCGGCGTCCTGGATGATACGACCGGCACTCTTGACGTAGGCCTTGAGGATGACCAGGGCATCGGCGTCGGAGAGGTTCTTGGTCACCTCGGCGGGCATGCGCATGCTGCGGATGACGCGCTCGAGCTGGCTCCGGCTGACCGCATACGGGAAGATGCGCAGGCGCCCTCCGGGCTCGCCCGTGATCGCCTCGGCGGCGTGCGACAGATCGGCCGCGGGCTCGGAGGCAAGGACCTGGATCTCGCCCTCGGCGCTGACCTGGCGGATCTCGGGTTGCGGCGGGTAGCCCCGGAGAAGCTGATCCACGACGTCTGCGACGTCCTGGTGGACGGCGATGCGGTCGCGATCCTGCAGCTCGAGGCAGATGTCGAAGGTAGGGGGGGCCTTGCGCTCGAGGATCGACTTCTGGGTGCCGCGGCGGCGTGCTTCCTCGTCGGAGAGGGTGACGCTCTGGATTCCCCCGATGAGGTCGGTGAGCGTCGGGTTCATGAGCAAATTCTCGAGGGAGTTGCCGTGGGCCGTGCCGATGAGCTGGACGCCGCGCTCGGCGATGGTGCGGGCGGCCTGGGCTTCGGCCTCGGTCCCGATCTCGTCGATGATGATGACCTCGGGCATGTGATTCTCGACGGCTTCGATCATCACGGAGTGCTGGAGGACCGCCTTGGCCACCTGCATCCGGCGAGCCCGTCCGATGGCCGGATGCGGGATGTCGCCGTCACCGGCGATCTCGTTGCTGGTATCGATGACCACGACGCGCTTGCGCAGATCCGTGGACAGGACCCGTGCCGTCTCCCGGAGCTTGGTGGTCTTGCCGATGCCGGGCCGGCCCAGGATGAGGATGCTGCGGCCGCTCTCCACCAGATCCCGGATGATGTCGATGGTGCCCTGCACGGCCCTACCGACCCGGCAGGTCAGGCCGATGATCGCTCCTTGGCGGTTGCGGATCGCCGAGATGCGGTGCAGCGTTCGCTCGATGCCGGCTCGGTTGTCGTCCGAGAAAGCCCCGACGCGCGCCACCACGAAGTCGATGTCGTCCTTGGTCACGGTCATCTCGAGATCCACGACCCGGCCAGGGAAGCGTGCCTCCGGCGGGCGGCCGAGGTCGAGCACGATCTCGTACAGATCCTCGAGGTCCTTCTGCTGCCTCAAGAACTTGCCGATGGCAAGGGGCAGGATATTGAGGAGCTGGTCGAGATTGTCGGTGACTTTGTGTTCGCGGAATGCCAACGGGATGCAATCTCCTCGATACTCGGGCGGGGCCGGATGTCCTCTCTGGGCGGAACTCGTCAGTCCTGACCGGGGGCCACCGAGGCGACCAGGCGCCTGGCCCGCGACAGGGCTTCGGACATACCGCCGTTGGGATCGCCGAGTCCCCTGACGTCACGAACTAGCTTGCGGGCAAAGCTGCCGATGCCCACGCCCACGAGCGAAACCTCCCGATCGCGGGCGAGCCGGCCGGTCTGATCGTTGGTCCCGCCAGCCGCCTGCACGTGCGGAACGCCACCGGCGATGAGCTTGGCGGCGAAATCGATCGCGGCCAGGGTGCTTTCCTCTCCCGCATCCCCGCTGATCGGCTGGCCATCGGCCTGGACCAGGATGGGGCTGTCCACCCACTTGGCCACCTTCTTGGCAATCGTGACCGCCTTGCGGGGTGACAGCTGCACGGCGTTGAGGGCGATGGAGAAGACGCCGCCCCTTTCGGACCACTTGCTGACAGGTTCCTCCCAGGCGTCGACGCCATCTCCGGCGCCGATGTGCAATTCGAGGGCCCGGGCCCCGGCATCCCAGAGCAGGTCCAGGGGATCGCCGAAGGCCAGGTACTCCATCTGGAGCGCCTGCTCGGGGCAGGCCCGGATGCAGTCCGCACAGCCCACGCAGCGATCTTCCACGATGGCGAGGGATCCGGGGTCGATCGCCTGGTGCGGGCAGGCGTGCAAGCAATGGGGGCAGGTCCGGGCGCACTTGTCCTCGTCCCGCCGGGCAATCATGCCGTGAGGATCGTCCTCGGCGGCCACGCTGACCATCACCAGGGGGACGGGCGGCTGCGGCAGCCAGGCCGAGCCTAGCCGACGGGCCCGTCTGACTCCGGCGAGAGCGGCCTCGACGGCCTCCGCCGTGGCTGCGACATCCACCAGCCTCGCACCGGCCAGGGTGTAAATGGTGGCCAGGTTCGAAAGCTCTGTATAATCCCGGAAAGTGGCGCCGCAGATGAGTTTGAAGTAAGGCCCTTCGGCGGTCAGGGGATGAAAGAGCTTCTCAAGGGTGGGCATCTCGCCTATTGGACCTCCTAAACAGGACCTAAGAGTGTGATTATACTTTACAATGCCATTAAGCGCCAGTTAATTGGCCGTCTGGACGCTGTCGGATGGCTCTGGCAGGACTTCTCCAGCCGGAGAGCTGGCGGTCGAGGCGGGTGTCGTTGAGCTGGAAGGTCGAATGATGGACCCGGTGATGCTTCCGATCCTGGCCGGAGACGTGGGCGGGACCAAGACGTTCCTCCGTCTCCTGGTCGGCCCCGACGTCCTCCTGGATCGTCGCTACGATTGCGCCGCCTACGGGGACATCACCCACATGATCCGGGACTTCCTCGTCGAGGCGGGCCGGGTGCCCGATGTGGCCGTGCTGGGCGTCGCGGGACCGGTCGCGGGCAATCGCTGTTACGCGACCAACCTGCCGTGGGTGATCGACGGCGATCGCCTCGCGGTGGACCTGGGGATCGCACAGGTCCGGCTCATCAACGACTTTGCCGCGGTCGGTTGGGGCATTCGCGCCCTGGCCCCCGAGGACTTTTCGCCCTTGAACCCGGCCGAGCCCGACATCCAGGGACCCGTCGCATTCCTCGGGGCCGGGACGGGACTGGGCGAGGGCTTCCTCATCCCCTGCGGGAGCGGCGAGGTGGTCGTGACCTCCGAAGGGGGGCACACCGACCTGGCGCCCCGGAACGAGAAAGAGGTCGGGGTCCTGCGGTACCTGCTGCGCGTGCACAAGCGGGTGTCCGTAGAGCGGGTCGTGAGCGGACCGGGGATCGCCAACCTCTACCACTTCCTGGTCTACTCCGGCCGCAGCCCGGCGGCAGAGGTTCGACAGGCCATCGATCTCGGAGGCGACATCGCGGCGATCGTGGCCGAGCATGCCCGCGCCCGCGACTGCGAGGTGTGCGTCGAGGCCATGGACCTCTTCATGGCCTTCTATGGGGCGGAGGCCGGGAACCTGGCCCTCAAGATCCTGCCCTCGGGCGGGGTCTACCTCGCCGGTGGCATCGCGGCCAAGATCCTCGATCTGATGCAGGCCGGGCCCTTCATGGCTGCCTTCGGCGACAAGGGGCGGCTGTCGGACCTGGTGCGATCGTTCCCGGTGCGGGTGATCACCAACCCCAAGGTCGGCTTGCTGGGCGCCGCGCGCCTGGCACGCTCCCTCGCCTCGAGTCGATGAAAAAAAGTGGATGAGCGAGGCTCCCTCGCCCATCCACTGGAAGGTCCTTACTTCTGCAGCAGGGATGCCAGGTCGATACCGACCGCCTTGGCCAGCGTCACCTCGGCTCCCAGCTCGTCGTACATCGCCTGGATGTACGCGTTCTTGGCGCCGACGACGGCCGTGGTGGCATCGATGACCTCGGTCCCGGTGCCAGCTCCCTCGCGGAAGCGCAGCATGGCCAGTCTGTAGGCAGCCTGGGCCGTTTCGAGACTGCTCTCCGAGAGTCTCATGCGCTTTCTGGCCTCGTTCCGGTCGATGAGAGCCCGGTCGATCTCGAGGCGAAGGCCATCCTTGGCCGCCCTGAGGTTGTCTATCGAACTCTTGACCGCCTGGTCCTTCTGGGCGATCTCCGAACGCGTCCTGCCGCCGTCGAAGACCGTCCAGGTGAGCGAGCCGAGCAGGACATAGAACCGTGTGGGACCGCCGGCCGATTGCCCGAAAATTCCCTCGACGGCAGCCGTCGGCAGCAGATTGCGGCGCTGCATCGCTGCCGAGTTCCTGGCCAGGGAGATCTGGTCCTCCAGGGCGCGCACCTCGGGACGCGCCGCGAGGCCCTGGGCCTTTTGTCGGCCCCTGACCTGGACGTCCGGCAGGACAGGCAAGGGATCGAGCGCCCGATGGCCCAGAGGGTGGTGAATGAGGGTGCCGAGGGCCAGGCGGGTCGTCTTGACTGCATCCTCGACCTGGATCTGGCGCGTCTGGGCCGCCGCCACGGCGGAGCGGGCCTGCAGGACGTCGAATTGCGTGCCGGCACCTTGCCGCTCGCGCAGCTGGGCGTCCGCCAGATGCGCCAAGGCCTCCTTGACGCCCCAGGCGGCGGCATCCTGGAGTTCCTGTGCGCGCAGGACGCCGAGATAGGCGCTGGCCGTGTTATAGGCGACGTCGCGCTCCTGGATCTGACGCTGGGTCAAGGCCAGATCGGCGCCGATCCGAGCCGCTTGCTGGCCCAGGCCGATCTTGCCACCCTCGTACAGGACCTGCTTGACCGTGACGGTCTCGGAGATCATGTCGGGCGAGAAGGCCGAGGCCAGGCCCGGAGACAGGGAGTCGAGCAACGCGCTGATGTCCGGGGGATCCAGGAGCCCGATGCGTAGCGGCATGGCGCCCAGAGAGACGCTCGGAGCAAATCCGTTGTCGGCCTCCTGGACGCGATCTTGGGCCCCTAGGACCTGGGCGTCGGCGCTGCCGATCGACCAGCTCGTGGACAGCGCCATCTTGACCGCCTGGGGCAGGGTCAAAGGGGACTGCGCCTGGGCCATGGCCGGCATGGCCCAGCTGGTGGCCAGGCCGGCGGCCAGCAGGGCGATGATCTGGCGCCGGATCATGACCGCGGGCTCCCGGGGAAGTAGCCCAGACCGACGCTCCAGATGTCGCTGTCCTCGGCATAGCCCCAGGCGCGCCAGAGCTCGTGCTGGTAGCCGACCTGGAGCCGGACCTGCGGCATGAATTCCCAGCCCACCTGGACCTGGCCCTTGAGCCCGTGGAGGGCCGAGAGCTGCGCCGGAACCGCACCGCCCGACAGGCGATCGTTGGTGAGCAGATAGCCTTCGATGCGGCCGTCCGCCTCGAGGTGCCAGGGCCGGTACAGCCAGCCGCCAGCCTGTGCGCCGACACCGGCCGACCAGCGGGAGTCGTTCCAGTCCAGCGCCGTACCGGTGTACTGGGCACCGTTGCTGAACGACGAGGACGAGCGCCCGTATCCGACCAGGTAGGGCCCGATGTCGAAGCCGGGGTGGAAGAGGTAGCCCAGCGCCAGCGTGCCCTCGAGCGCCTCGGGGGCAAAGGTGCTGGTGCCCGTGGTGGAAAGCGATGGAACGCGAATCGCCGGGCGATAGCGCATCCCGTCGACCTGGACGATCCAGTTCTTGCGGCGCAGGGCGAGGTTCATGCCGACCTCGCCGTCCACCGCACCGGTTACCGAGTTACGGTTCTGTGCGACGTAATCCAGCGAACGATAATCCCCGCGCAAGGCGAAGCTCGAATCGATGGGACGAGCCAGAGCCGGCTTGACCGGCACTAGAGGCGGAGTCGAGGTCGGGGGCGCCACCACCTCGGCGGGCGGCAGGACGATCGGCTGGCCGAGGCTGTCCACGGCGACCTCGGCGGGGATCCGGCCCGGCGCCGTCACGAGCAAGGTCATGGGGGCATCGGGGTCGAGCGCGAGGCTGAAGTCGCCCCTGCCGTCGGTGAAGCTCGCGGAGAGCCCGCCCTCCTGCCGGACGAAGGCGTGGGCCAGAGGTGCGCCCGAGCGCCCCTGGACGTGGCCGTGGGCCACAGAGGCGGGAGCGGCGGCGCCGGGAAGGGCGATGAAGGTGGATGTGCCCAGTGCGGCAAAGCAGGCAAGCGTACGTGTGAACATCAAAGGCTCCCTCCTAAGGCGACGCCGTGGGCGTGGGGCCCAGGATCTGCAGCGGTGTGGCGGTGATGTGGGCAATGATGATGACACTGCCATTGTTGCTCTGGACCAGCAGCGGCACGTTTCCGCTGCTATCCGGCACGGGCGGACGGGTCTGGGGGGGGAGGTTGGCGACCAGATCGGGGCCCTGGGTCATGAGCGACGCCGGCTGGCCTCCGACCACGAGGGCCGCGTTGGGCCCCGAGGTGATGGCGGCTACCGAGGCCGGCAGGGTTGCGACCGTGAACGCGTAGGAGATCGTCGGCGTGCTTCCGTTGAGGCTGACCGTCGACTGGGTCACTGCGACCGGCACCGGTGCCGGGCCGCTG
>JAJYIO010000040.1:0-1860 GCA_021790035.1 bacterium
GAGAAGCAGGCCCAGATCGCAGCCGATTACGTGCGCAAGGGTTCGCTGGTCGGGATCCAGGGCCGGCTCGAATTCCAGAAGTGGAAGGACCCCCAGGGCCAGTGGGTCGAGACGCCCGTCATCCGCGCCAGTGCGCTGCGCCTCCTCGGGTCTCGCGGCGATAACCGGCCCCCGGCTCAGGAGCCCTAAACAGGTTCACATTGATCGGAAGACGTCCGCCAGGCGAGGACATCCGCGAAGCGCCCGCGCAGCGTATGACGAAGCATGGCGGAATGGATGACGGTCAAGGTGACCCTGTATAGAGCGGCTGACCCGCTAGCCCCATGAAGACCCGGATCGGAATCATCGCGGACGACCTCACCGGAGCCGGGGACGCCGGCCTGCAGTTCTTCCGCAAGGGTATCGTCACGTGGGTCAAGGCGAGTCTGCCGGACGAGCCGCGGTCCGACGATCGAGACGACGCGATCCCCGCTCCGGCGCCCTTCGATGCAGCCACGTCCGTGTCCCCGGCTGTCCTAGAAGGCGCGAGTTTTCTCTCTGGAAGTGTTCCGGATATTGGGAGTTCCGCATTTGCGGATATCCTGGACGGAGCGCGGTTCGAGGCCGTCGCCATCAACGCGGGCGGTCGCAGCCTCGATTCCCCTCGCGCTGCCGACGGCGTGGCCCGGGCGGTAGCCTGGCTCAGGGCGCTGGGCTGCCAGGCATTCTTCCACAAGATAGACAGCACCCTGCGCGGCAACGTCGGGCCCGAGGTCCGGCGGCTCCTCGAGGAGCTGAGTTGCGACCTGGCGATCGTCGCCCCGGCGTTTCCCGAGGCGGGGCGCGCCACCATCGGGGGATTCCAGCTCGTGCAAGGTTTGCCCGTGGCCCTCTCCGATTACGGTCGCGATCCGGTCACACCGGTGACGGAGTCGCACGTGCCGACCCTTTTGCAAGCCGCCGGCTGCCCGACGGAGCTCGTGGACCTGCGAACGGTTGTCGGGGGCTGGGAGCGGATCGTGGGTGCCGTCGCCGAGGCGGTGGCGCGAGGGGGGCGGGCGATCGTGGTGGATGCGGCGCGTCCGGTCGATATGGTCGCCATCGCCCGGGCCATCGCCCACCTCGGCCCCAAGGTCTTGCCGGTCGGCTCCGGTGGCCTCGCCCAGGCGCTGGGACCCGAGCGTCGCCAGGCAAACGAGCTCCTGTCGGTCGTGCCTGCGGCAAGATCTCGCGACGACCGGCAAGAACCCCTGCCCGGAGCGGAGCTGCGCGCTCGGACCCGGCAGCTCCCGGTACTTGCGATCTCGGGTTCGTGCAACCCGGTCACGCTCGATCAGATCGACGCGCTGCGCGAGGGCGCGCGCATCGTGGTCGTGGACGTGCGTCGGCTCCTCTTGACCGATGCGCACCAGGAGCTCGAGAGCACGGCTCGAGAGGCCCTGCAGGGCCTCCTGGCCGGCCGGGATGTGGTGGTCACGACTGCCGCCAGCGCCGAGCAGGTCCAGGTGGACCAGGCCCTCGGGCTCGATCTTGGCCTGGCGGCATGGCAGCTCGGAGAGCAACTCGGTCTGGCGCTGGGGGCGCTGGCACAACGCCTGGTGGCCACCGCCGAGCTGTCCGGGCTGATCCTGGCGGGGGGCCAGACAGCCGCCGCGGTTTGTCGTGCCCTGGGGGCAGAGACCTTCGAGATCGTGGACGAGGTCATGCCGACGATTCCGGTCCTCCGGCCGCTCGTTGCCCAGAGCCGGCGCAACGAGCCGGCCAGTGGCCTGGAGTTCCAGCTGGTGACCAAATCTGGCGGTTTCGGTCCCCCCGATGCCCTCGCCCGGATCGCGCGTCACCTGCGGCAGAGGGCGGTAGCCGCTCGCTGACCGGTCGGCG
>JAJYIO010000040.1:1870-11231 GCA_021790035.1 bacterium
AAGGCGTTCCGTTGCAGGCGCGAGCGTGCTATCGTGAGCGTGAACATCTGCGCAACGTTCGATTGGACCGAACGGCCGGCCCTCGGGCCCCTTCGCAGATCCGTTGCAGGCAAGGCTGTCAATTGGGAGAATCGATGCGAATCGGAATGCTCAGCTGGGAGTATCCCCCGCGGATCGTGGGCGGGATCGCCCGGCATGTCGAGGAATTGAGCCAGGCACTGGTGCGCCGCGGCCACGAGGTTCACGTGTTCACGGCGGACCATCCGAACACGGCCGAGCATGAGGTCGTCGAGGGCGTTCACCTCCACCGGGCGCGGGGAGACGACGCTCCCACTCCCGACTTCCTGTCGTCCATCTTGCACCTCAACTTCCAGATGGCGCGCATGTTCTACCAGACCCAGCGCCTGGTCCCCTTCGATATCCTGCACGCCCACGACTGGCTGGTGACACAGTCCGCCGACCTTCTCAAGAAGACCCTCGACCTGCCCCTCATCAGCACGATCCACGCGACCGAGGCCGGCCGCAATCGAGGCATCCACAACGCCTTTTCGCGCTACATCGCGCAGCAGGAGTGGTACCTGACCTACCAGTCCTACCGGGTCATCGCCTGCAGCCAGACCATGCGCCACGAGGTCGGTGGGCTGTTCCAGGTTCCCGATGACAAGATCGACACGCTCCCCAACGGCATCGACGGTCGCAAGTTTCACTTCGAGTTCCCGCAGCAAGAACGGATGAACTTCCGCCGTCGCCTGGCGCTGGACTTCGAGAAGATCATCCTGTTCGTCGGCCGCATGGTTCCCGAGAAGGGCGCCCAGTTCCTGCTGGAGGCGGCGCCCGAGGTCCTGGCCCACTACCCCGATGCCAAGTTCGTCATCGTCGGCAAGGGCGGATTCCTCGACGAGCTCAAGGCTCGGGCCGCCCAGCTCAAGCTCGGTCACAAGTGCATGTTCACCGGCTATGTGGACGACGAAACGCTGGTCCGGTTGTACCGCGTCGCGGATTGCTTCGTGGTCCCGAGCCTCTACGAGCCCTTCGGCATCGTGGCGCTCGAGGGCATGGCGGCCAACGTTCCGGTCGTGGCGTCCGATGCGGGCGGCCTGTGGGAGATCGTCGAGCACGACGTCACGGGCATCACCACGTATGCCGGCAACCCCGAATCGCTGGCCTGGGGCATCCTCCAGGTCCTCGAGCGGCCCGAGCATGGGCAATGGCTGGTGGACAACGCCAGGGGCCGCATCGAGAGCATCTTCAACTGGAACAAGATCGCCGAGCACACCGAGGACTCCTACCGTCGGGTGCTGGGCGATCGCTTCGGGACCGGCCCTCTCCCGTCCGAACACGGCGTGCTCGAACCCGTCGCCTGAGGCGACTTCACGTAGAACTGGAACATCACGATGAAGGCTGTCTTGATGGCAGGGGGCTCCGGCACCCGCCTGCGCCCCTTGACCTGCGACGTGCCCAAGCCCATGGTGCCGATTCTCAATCGACCCATGGCCGAGCACATCGTCAATCTGCTCAAGCGGCATGGCTTCGACGATATCGTGATGACCCTCTACTACCTGCCGCACGTCCTGCAGAACTACTTCGGAGACGGCAGCGACTTCGGGGTGTCGATCTCGTACTCGATCGAGGAAAAGATGCCGCTGGGGACGGCCGGGTCGGTCAAGGCCGTCGCCGATCAGCTCAAGGACACCTTCATCGTCATATCGGGCGATTCCCTCACGGACATCGACCTTTCGGCGGCCATCGCGTTCCACAAGGAGAAGGGCTCGCTGGCGACGCTCGTCCTCAAGCGCGTCGACAACCCCCTCGAGTTCGGAGTCGTCATCGCCGACGACCAGGGTCGGATCCGCCGGTTCCTCGAGAAGCCCAGCAGTTCCGAGGTCTTCTCGGACACCATCAACACCGGCACCTACATCCTCGAGCCCCAGGTCCTGGCGTACCTCGAGCCGGATACCGAGGTGGATTTCTCGAAGGATCTCTTCCCGATGCTGCTGCAAAGGGGCGATCCCATGTACGGCTACATCGCCGGCGGTTACTGGGAGGACGTCGGGAACCTGCAGGCCTACCGCCAGAGCCATTACGACATCCTGGAGGGCAAGGTTCACCTCGACATCCCCTACCCGTCGCGGGAGCCGGGCCTGTGGATCGGCGAGGGGACTGAAATCCACCCGACCGCCCGGATCTCGGGTCCGGTGGTCATCGGGAACAACTGCCAGATCGGCGCCGGCGTGCTCATCACCGCGGGCACCGTGATCGGCGATAACGTCGTGGTCGGGTCCAATGCCAGCCTCAAGCGGCCGGTCATCTGGAACAACGTGTACATCGGCGAGGACGTGGCGCTGCGTGCCTGCGTGCTGGGCCGGAACGTCAGCGTCAAGCGCGGCGCGGAGGTTCTCGAGGGGGCCATCGTGAGCAACGACTGTGTCGTGGGCGAGAAGGCCATCATCCGGCCGAGCGTCAAGGTCTGGCCCAACAAGACGATCGAGACCGGGGCCACGGTTGCCAGTTCCCTCATCTGGGGCAGCAGTGCGCAGCGGACCTTGTTCGGGGCCAACGGCGTGCGCGGATTGGTCAACGTCGAGATCAGCCCGGAGGTCGCGGTGAGGCTTGGAGCGGCCTACGGAGCTTCGCTGCCACCGGGCAGCCACGTCACGGTAAGCCGCGACGGCTCGCCGGCGGCTCGCATGATCAACCGGGCCCTCATCAGCGGTCTGATGAGCGTGGGAATCACGATTCACAACCTCGAGAACGTTTCCATCCCGATGTCTCGTTACCAGATCCCGGCGATCGCCGGGGCCCGGGGCGGGGTTCACTGCCGGCTTCATCCCGACGAGCCCGACGAGATCCAGATCGAGTTTCTCGACGAGAACGGGCTCAACATCAGCAAGACCCTCGAGAAGAAGATCGAATCCAACTTCTTCAAGGAGGATTTCCGGCGCGTTCGCATGGCCGACATCGGTCAGATCCACTTTCCCGGTCGCGTGGTCGAGTACTACCGCGAGGGCTTCAATTCGGTCTTCGACTCCGACGTCATCGCGCGGCGGCATCCCAAGATCGTTCTCGATTACGCCGGCTCGTTCGTCAACGTCATCCTGCCCGCCCTGCTCGGCCAGCTCGGAGCCGAGACCGTGGTTCTCAACGCCCATCTGGCACCGCGCTATCCCACGGCTGCCGAGAAGCGCGAGATGCGTAACCAGCTTGCCAACGTCGTGACCGCTCTCAAGGCCGACTTCGGCGTGCAGATCGACGCCCACGGCGAGCGTCTCACGCTGGTCGACAACCGGGGGCGGATCATCTTCGACGAGCGGCTCCTGGCGACCGTGGCCCAGCTGACCTTCTCGGCCATGCCGGGCTCGGCGATCGGGGTGCCCGTGACGGCCTCGTCGGTCCTCGAGCGAATCGCCGAGGCCAACGGTGGCACGGTCGTCCGCACCAAGGCCAACGCCCGGGCATTGATGGAGACGGCCAAGGATCGCAAGGTGCTGTGGGCCGGCACCGAGGGCCGGTTCATCCTTCCCGCACTGCACGACGGATTCGACGCGATGGTGGCCACCGCCAAGATCGCCGAGGCCTTGTGCCTGCTCGGGAAGACCCTCGACCAGGTCGTCGAGGAGGTTCCCGAGTTCTTCCACCTGCACGAGTCCGTGGCCTGTCCCTTCGAGCACAAAGGCACGATCATGCGCGTGATGGTCGAGCAATCGCGGGACAAGAACATCGATCTGCTCGATGGCGTCAAGGTCCGCCACGGCGATGCCTGGGTGCTGGTCCTGCCGGATCCGGTGGAGCCGGTGGTCCACCTCTTTGCCGACGGCCGCTCCGTTCTCGAGATCGAGCAGCTGATCGAGGAGTACCGGACGATCATCGAGGCGCTCACCGCTGGCCGCGAAGAGATCGCGCTCCCGAGCGGAACCTGAGCTGAGCTTCTGGCCCTCTGAAGGGCACGGCGTCTCAACCAGCTTGGCCGCCTTGCTCTATAATGCCCGAGTCCCCGGCTTCGACCGCTGCCGGCGGGCCAGGCCAGCAGCCTGCGTCGCCGGCGGTCGGGCTGACGATCAAAGTGGGAGGCTCTCTTGAGCGAGACGATCACCTTCGGAACCGACGGCTGGCGCGATCTCATCGCCGAGAACTTCACGTTCCCGAACGTCCGGAGGGTGGCAGCGGCGATCGCCCGGTACATCCTGTCCACGTACGGGGACGCGCGACCGGTCATCATCGGCCACGACACGCGGTTCCTGGCCAGGGACTTCGCTCTGACCAGCATCCACATCTTGCGGGATGCCGGCCTCAAGACCCTGCTCGTGGATCGAGACGCGCCGACGCCAGTGGTCGCCTTCAGCGCCCTTCACCCGCCGGCAGCCGCAGATGGGCGCTTGCCGGGTTCGGCGGGCGCCGTGATGATCACAGCTAGCCACAACCCCCCCCAGTACTGCGGGATCAAGTACATCCCTGACTACGCGGGACCGGCCACCAAGGAGATCACCGACCGCATCGTGGGCGAACTCGGGTCCATCGGCGGCGGTCTTCCGCTCGGGGCGGAGGAGGGCGAGATCTTCGACCCCGCACCCGCCTACAAGGCGGCCATCGCTCGGTACCTCGACATGGACCGCATCGCTCGCGCCGGCCTGTCGGTTGCCTACGATGCCATGCACGCCACCGGGCGCGGTTATACCGACGGGTTGCTCAAGGAAGCCGGGTGCCGGGTGACGACGCTTCGCGACACCGTGGATCCGCTCTTCGGCGGAGCGATGCCCGAGCCGGCCCCTCGCTTCCTCGGCGGGCTGATCTCTACCGTCACCGCCGGCAAGATGGCCTTGGGCCTGGCCAACGACGGAGATGCCGACCGGTTTGGTGTCGTCGGAGAGGACGGGCATTGCTATACCCCCAATCAGGTGATCGCCCTGCTGGCCCGGCACCTGCACAAGAACCGCCACATGAATGGCGCGATCGTCCGGACCGTCGCCACGACCCATCTTCTCGATCGTCTGGCGGCCGCGTACGGCTTGCCGCTGCGCGAAACCCCGGTCGGGTTCAAGTGGGTAGGGGCGGTGATGCGGGCCGAACCCGTGCTGATCGGGGGCGAAGAATCCGGGGGCCTGTCCGTGCTGGGGCACATTCCAGAGAAAGACGGGGTTCTGGCCGATCTCCTCGTCGCCGAGATGATCGCCTTCGAGGGCAAGCCGCTCGGGCAAATCTGGGCCGATCTGGTCACCGAGATCGGGTTCGAGCCGGCGACGCGGCGCCTCGACCTGCACCTGGAGGCCGAAGCCAAGCAGGCCTTGATGGACCATCTCAAGCAACGGACCCCAACAAGCGTGGCCGGGTTCAAGGTGACCGACCGCAACACCACGGACGGCGTCAAGCTGCTGCTCGAGGACGGGAGCTGGCTTCTGGCGCGCCCATCGGGCACCGAGCCCATCGTGCGCGTCTACCTCGAAGCTCCCGACGCGGCCACGCTCGGCCACCTCGAGGGCGCAGCTCAGGAGCTGGTGGAGCGCGCCACGATGCCGGCGGCCGCTCGCTAGGCCACGGGCGAGCCGGGTGAGGAAGTCGAGGGGAACCCCGGCGCGGGCCGCAGGTCATACTCTCGGCGACGGGGTACATAGCTCTCGCGATGGCGCCGCGTAAAGACAAGCTCAAGCAGACGATGGCAGAGGACCGCAAGCGCCTCTTGCTTCGTGCCCGGAAGTGGCCCTACGCCAACGTCCTGTTTGGCTCGGCGGTGGCCGCGGGTGCCTATGTCGGTTTTTCTTGGGGCGGTGACATCGTCCACGTCCTCTTGATGGCCTTCCTCGGCCTGGTCGGGGGAGCGGTGCTGAAGAAGCCGTTCTCGCAGGTCGAGAACCGCATCTCCGCCAAGCTGTACGACATGGCGAGCACCATCGAGATCGTCGAGCAGACCGACGTCAAGGACAAGAGCGCACCCAACACCCTGGTCGACGAGTTCGGGCTCGACTACTGCGGTGGCCACCTCGCCTGGCGCGTCGACAAGGGGGAGTATGGTTCCCTGCAGGTCTTCGAGCGCGCTTTGGCCTTCAAGAACCTCAAGAACCGCCTCCGGATGCCCATGACCCGCGTCAATCGAGTGACCGTCGAAAGCCTCGTCCAGGTACGCATCAAGCATCTCCCTGACGTGTTCCTGCCCAATGCCGGGGTCTCGAGGAACAAGGCTCTGGCCGCGATCACCACCCTGCTGCGCCGGCAGCAGCGGTACGTCGTCATCGATTACACGGATGATACGAACACCCATCGATTCGTCGTGTTCTGGCCCCGATGGGGCAACCCGCGCTATGCCAAGCAGGTGAAGGACGGCCTCGACGCGGCGTTGAAGAAGAACCAGAAAGACCGCTCCGGCGGCTCGCACGGGACGGCCTCCCTCGCATCCCCGACGCCATCTGCGTCGGAACCAGAAGAACTCAAGCGGACGATTGCCGGGCCCCTCAAGCAGACCATCGTCAGTCGCGGTGGATTGCCCTCGGTATCCCGGGAGGCCATCGAGGCCGCTCAAAGGGCTTCGATGGCAGAGCAGGATTTTGAGCCCGAGACTCCCGCACCCGCCGCCGATCCGTCGCCGGCAGCGCACCTCTGCTCCTTCTGCAAGTTCTCGCTCAAGGAACCCGTGGTGATCTGTTCGGTCTGCGGCGCCGAGCTGCACGAGGGTTGCTGGAAGGCGAACTTTGGCTGCACGACCAAGGAATGCAAGGGCAAGCCCCAAAAGAATGGCGAGTCCGGAACTCTGGCCCCGGATACCGTGGGCGGGGTTGCCGTTGCCACCGAGGTCAAGTTCCAGGTGATCATCGCCAGCGCGGGGCGCGACGCTGCCGAGCGCCAGACCGTTGCGACCCAGATGGCGGGGGTCTTCAACCTTCCCGTCGAGCGCTGCGTGCAGATCTTGCAGAAGCTGCCGACCGTGGCAAAGCGGAACGTCGGCAAGGCCGACGCCGATCAGCTGGCAGCCCGCCTCACCAAGATCGGGGCCCTGGCCAAGGTCCAGCGGATGCCGGATTCCTAGCCTGGATTATTCACGGCTCGCGTAGCGAGACCGAGCAGATCGGTCCGGATGCGAGGCGCACAAGGCCCGAGGGACGCAGCGTACTTGAACAGTACGTGAGGACCGACGGACCGCGGTGCAACGAAGCAGGCGGGCCGAGATGCGACGGTCGAGTAGCGGGCCATGAATAGTGCAGGCTAGGGTCAAGCTTCGATCCTCCCTAGGCTGCGCTCGGGCAGCAGCTCGAGGAAACCCGCTATGCAGCTTGGCTCTCGAGGCCGCGAGGTTTTAGCGCTGAAGGCTGCCTTCCGCGGGACGGCGGGCGGCGCGGAACTGCCGACTGGCATGCAGAGCGCTCGGAGTTCTTCGGGCTCGACTCGAGTCGAGCCCGAGACATCGGTTGCCGGGTGCGCTTGACGGTGATCTGCCAGGCGGCTAAGCTTATTTAACCCAATTAACAATCACCGAGGCAAGGCCGGTAGCCGGCAGATGCTCGGTCACGCGAGCCTCAAAAGAGGGAGATTTGATCCATGGCCACGGTTGAGGAAGTCCTCGAGGCGCTCTCGCACGTTCAAGATCCCGAGCTGCACAAGGATCTGGTGACGCTCAAGATGGTCAAGGACGTGCAGGTGGACAGAACGGCTGTCAGCGCCACGATCGAGTTGACCACGCCCGCATGTCCGCTCAAGAACAAGATCCGGGACGACGCCACGGCGGCGATTCAGCGACTGTCTGGCGTCGAGAGCGTGAACATCGATTTCACCTCCCGGGTCCGAGCCCAGCAAGGCCCTTCGGCCATCTCGGGGGTCAAGCACGTCATCGCCGTCGGTTCGGGCAAGGGCGGGGTCGGCAAGTCCACCATCGCCGCCAACCTCGCCCTGGCGCTGGCAGAGACGGGCGCCAAGGTTGGACTGCTGGACGCCGACATCTACGGCCCGAGCATTCCTCTCATGCTGGGCGTCCAGGGGCAGCAGCCCGCCACCGATGGCAAGATCCTCTTCCCGATCGAGGCCCACGGCCTGGCCGTCATGAGCATCGGTTTCCTGCTGCCGAGCGTTGAGGATCCCGTGATCTGGCGAGGTCCGATGCTGGGTGGCGTCCTGAATCAGTTCCTGCGGGAGGTGAGCTGGGGAGAGCTGGATTACCTCCTGGTCGACCTGCCGCCCGGGACCGGCGACGTTCCGCTTTCCCTGGTACAGAGCATCCCGCTCTCGGGTGCGGTCATCGTCATCACCCCGCAGCAGGTGGCGTCGGCCATCGGGCTCAAGACCCTGCGCATGTTCCAGGCGGATCGCATCGAGGTTCCCATCCTCGGGATCATCGAGAACATGAGTTCCTTCGAGTGCCCTCACTGCCATGTCAAGACGGACATCTTCGACGAAGGGGGCGGGGCCTTCCTGGCCGAGCGCGAGGGGGTTCCCTTCCTGGGCTCCCTGCCGCTATCGGCGGGCATCCGGCAGGGGAGCGACAGGGGCGTTCCGGTGGTCGTGTCGGAACCCGGGAGCGATGCGGCGGCCCGGTTCCGGGCGATCGCGGGGGCGCTGGCGGGCCGGGTCTCCGTGACGGCCCTGGGCCGTCGGACCATGGCCGTGGGCCTGCCTGTTCTCTGATGGAAACGCACCTCCGCGACGTCGAGATGCTCGGCGATCTGTTCGCCGAAGTGGTCGGCGACCACCTCGGTGACGGGATGCTGGCCGAGGCCGAGGCCGGTGACGTCACCCTCACCCAGATCTCGGCGCTGCGCTACGTGGCGCGTCATGCTCCTACCTACGTGGGACGCCTGTCCGCCGGCCTGGGTATCAGCTTTCCGGCTGCAACCAAGGCCGTGGATCGCCTCGTGGCCAAGAACCTCGTGGACCGGCGGGGCGATCCGGACGATCGCCGCAAGGAAGGCCTGGCGGTGACCGACGAAGGACGAGCCCTCCTGGCCCGCGTCCAGACGGTGCGCACGCAGCGCCTGGGGGGTGTCCTCGAGCGCATGGAACCAGCTGAACGCAGGGCGCTGACTCGTGCGCTGCGCGGTTTCTTGACCAGCGCTTTCCTGTCGGACAACAGCCTGGTGGCCCGGACGTGCGAGCGGTGCGGATGCGACTGCTTCGAGACGTGTGTCGTCTACCAGGCGCACGTCGCGCTCTACGGAGAGGCCATTTCTCCGTGAGTCTCCCACCGTCTGCGTCGACACTCTCGGCGGCAAGATGGGCCCGCTTGCGCAGCCTGGCGACCGCGCAACGGGCCCATCTCGAACAGGAAAGGGTCTAGCTTTTCGCCGCCGTGAACTGCTTGGCGAACCGGAGGACCTTGTCCGCGTACGACTCGTTGACCAGCGTGTGGCTGTGCGGCTTGTACTTCGCAGAGCCCCAGTTGTAGGCG
>JAJYIO010000041.1:0-4205 GCA_021790035.1 bacterium
CGGGCCGCCGAGCACTAGGCCCCTTCGGGCGAGGGGCCCTTCGAGGTGTTGGGGGGGGCCTATGGGGTGTAGGATTGAGATCGGAGGCTCGGCACAGTGGGTGCGGTACCCCGAGGGTATGTCCTTACGGAGCACGCCAGCGATGTCCTGAAGGAGCGAGGGATCTCGACGGAGTGGGTCGCTGCCGCGATCCTTTCTCCCGACCGGAAGGACCCTGACGGCGAGGGGAAGATGCATTTCATCAAGAGGATTCACGAGTTCGGCGACCGCTGGCTGCGGGTCATCGTGAACCCGACGGCAAACCCGAAACGCATTGTGACGGCCTACTTTGACCGGAAGCTGCGGAGGGAGCATGAGACTCAAGGTTGACCAGAAGAGCGACGCCCTCTACTTCCGGCTGGACGAATCCCCGGTTGCAGAGTCCGAGGAGATCCGGCCAGGAATCGTCCTGGATTTCGACGCCCGCGACAACGTGGTCGGAATCGAGATCCTTAACCTGAGCCGGCGCATCTCCGAAGAGATGATCAGGAACTTCAAGTTCGAAACGGCTTGAGGAGCGCTTGGCTCGAAGCAGCAGCACCATCCTGGCAAGCTCGGTGCAGGGCTGCAGCGCCAGTCGTTCGCGGGGAGTGCACGCGCCGAGACGTGGTGGCCCGCCGGGTGCGCCGCGACGGGCTGCCTGGTCGCGGCAGTTCACGTAAGGGTCTCTCGCCGGCGCGAGGGGCCCGCGGACGCCGGCCGATCTAGGTGGCGCCCGCCAGGACGGTGGCCAGCTCCGCCAGGGGGATCGCCTCGACGTCGGTCGCCACGGGAAACCGCTCGGTTCCCGGGTAGACGACGAACCTGCGTTCGGGCTCGAGGTCGGCGCAGGCCGAGTAGAAGCCCTTCTCGAGCTTTGGCGCCAGGCTGCGCTTGATCTCGATCGCCCACCGCCGCCCGTCGGGCCAGGCCAGTAGCAGATCGACCTCTGCCCCGGCGCTCGTACGATAGAAGTAGGCCTCGACCTCCCGGGGCGCGCTTACGAGCACGTTCTCGATCGCGAACCCCTCCCAGCTGGCCCCGAGTACCGGATGCGAGAGCAATGCTTCGGTGTCACCGATGCCGAGCAGGGCATGGGCGATGCCGCTGTCTCGCACGTAGAGCTTCGGTGACTTGACCAGGCGCTTGCCGTGGTTGGCGTGCCAGGCGGGGAGGCGGCGTACCAGTAGCAGGTCTACCAGGAGGTCGACGTAACGGGAGGCCGTCCTGACGTCGATCCCGAGACCCCGTGCGAGCTGCGCGACGTTGAGCGTCTGGCCTTGATGGTGCGCCAGCATGCCCCAGAACCTCCGCAGGGTCTCGGCTGGAATCCGGGGGCCGAACTGGGCCACATCCCGTTCGAGATAGGTGCGGATGAAGTCCTGCCGCCACCGCAGGCTGCGCGGATCGCCAGGAGCCAGAAAGCTCTCGGGGAAGCCTCCGCGCAGCCAGAGCCTGTCCTGTTCCCCGGTCCCGACCTCGAGCACGCTGAAAGGGGCCAACTCGAGGTAGCTCGTGCGGCCTGCCAGGGATTCCCCGGACTGCTCGAGCAGATCCAGTGAGGCGGAGCCGAGCAGCAGGTATAGGCCCGCCTTACGGCCCGAGCGCCGGCCGCGATCGATCAGGCCCCGCAGGACCGGAAAGAGGCCGGGCACGCGATGGACCTCATCGAGTATGACGAGCCGGTCGAGGTGCCGGGTCAGGTAGAGTTCTGGCTCCCTGAGCTTGGCAAGGTCGGCTTCGGACTCGAGATCCAGGTAAAGGGCTCCCAGCGGCTCGCCTACTTCGAGCGCCAGCGTGGTCTTGCCTACTTGCCGCGGCCCCAGGAGCACCACGGCGGGGGCGTGTTGAAGCTCCATGCGGAGGGCCTCGGCCAATCTCCGATCGATCATCCTTGAAATTATGGCATTGGCATGTACGATAATCAAGGCAAATGATGGCCGTGGATGTCGGCCTGAATTCTTCGCCTCGCTAAGGCCAGACCCAGCCAAGTGGTCTCCCGATCTCATGACCCGGCGGCACCGGCAGGTCTCGGCAGTTCACGTAAGGGTCTCTCGCCCAGCGCGAGGGGCCCTTCGAGGTGTTGGTGGCGCTGGGCCAAGGCCCTCACCGCCGAAGCGGGTATACTCGCCGGAGGGCACCCAGCTCGAACACCTCCGCGCCGGGAAGGAGCTCGTGAGCACCATTTTCACTTTCGATCGGCTGCCACTTTCGATTGGCTTGAACGAGCAGCCGTTCTGCATAGGGCTCGTCTCATGGCCATGACCCGGTACGAGGTATGGCGGTCGCCCGCGAGAGGCCCGCTTGGCAGCTTCGAACTCGGCGAGGGGGGCCGGTGTTGGCGCTGCGGATAAAACGTTGGCGATCGATCGCCCGATCTCGAGGATAATGGTTCGCTATGCAAGCGATCTCTCAGGTACCCAGGCTCTCGGGCTTCGAGATGGTCATGGCGCTGTCCAGCGCGCTGGATCTGATCGCCCCCTCGGTTGTCGGGCACCACAAGCGCGTGGCGTACATGGCGACCCGCCTGGCCGCCGCGAGCGGACTGTCGGGCGAGCTGCAGGCGCGGGTGGGTCTGGCCGGGGCCCTGCATGACGTCGGGGTCCTGACGCGCGAGCAGGTGCGGACCCTGCACGATCCACGGGTGGCCAGCGACGAAGACGACGGCCACGGCGAATTCGGGGATCGGCTGCTCGCCAGCTTCGAGCCCACGGCGCCGCTGGCCCCTCTCATCCGGCATCATCACGTGTCCTGGCACCGCGATCGCCCCGAGACAGGACGCGCCCCGATCGAGTCCCACATCCTGCACCTGGCCGATCGGGTCGATGTCCAGATCCGGCTCGACGGCGAGATCCTCGGGCAGGTCCCGGGCATCGTGGATGGCATCGTGGAGCGCTCCGGCACGTCCTTTGCCCCCGACCTGGTGGACGCCTTCCGGCAACTGGCCGAGCAGGAAGGCTTCTGGCTCGACATGGTCACCCCTGGCCTCGACGCGCTGCTGGGGGGCATGCTGGCGGGCAACAGTCTCGACTACGCCCTCACCTTCGACAATCTGCTCGGCATCTCGCGGCTCTTCTCGCAGATCATCGATTTTCGCAGCCGCTTCACGGCCGCTCACTCGGCGGGCGTGGCCATCGTGGCGCAGACCCTGGCCCGGGAGCTGGGGTTCTCGCCCGAGGATTGCGACCTGATGCGCCTGGCGGGTTACCTGCACGACCTCGGCAAGCTGGCGGTGCCCGCGGAGATCCTCGAGAAGCCCGGCAGTCTTACCCAGGACGAGCTGTGGGTGGTGCGCAAGCACAGCTACTACACCGACAAGGTCCTGCGCACGCTTTCCGGCTTCGACACCATCCGCGCCTGGGCCGCATCGCATCATGAGACCCTGGATCGCAAGGGCTATCCCTTCCGCCTCGGCGCCGACCGGCTCGACCTGGGTGCGAGGGTCATGGCCGTGGCCGACGTCTTCGCAGCCATCAGCGAGGATCGCCCCTATCGTTCCCGGATGCTCGGGGCCGAGGTCCTCGAGGTCTTCGACGGGCTATCCGCCGCCAGGAAGCTCGATCCCGAGGTCATCGGCATCCTGCTCGCCAATCAGGATGTGCTGCGCGGGCACCTCGAGACCGTGCAGCAGGCCGTCGCCGAGGGCTATTACGCGGTCGTGCCGTCTGGCAGATCGGACGAACCACCATCTGACAACCCTTGACCGCAGGGGACCTGGCAGACGACCCGAGCACTGCAGCCGTCCCGGCAAGGATCGCTTGCTGTGGCGACC
Organism: bacterium; assembly: GCA_021790035.1. Taxonomy (GTDB): domain Bacteria; phylum Cyanobacteriota; class Sericytochromatia; order S15B-MN24; family VGJW01; genus JAJXWQ01. The sequence continues at coordinate 3,791 of JAJYIO010000041.1, forward strand.
GGAAGCGCGAGAAGCCCTTCGAGCTGCCTTTCGACACATTGACGACAGCCCGTCCGAGCTATATAGTAGATTACTACAAGGAGGCTCTGGCTGATGGGCGAACTGTTGACCGTGGCCGAGGCTGCCAGGGAGTGCCGGCGCAATCCGGAGACTGTCCGACGCTGGATCTGGGAGGGCAAGCTTCCGGCGCAGAAGCTCGGGCGCCAGCTCTTCATCCTCGAGACCGATCTGCGGGCCTTCACGTCAGGACCCGGCGAGCCCGACAAGGGGGCGCGGTTGCGCTGGCTCTCCGAGCTCGAGGAATTCCATGGCCGCCTGGACCGCAAGGGCGTCGCTCCGATGGACACCCTCGCCGACCTCCATGAGCTGCGCGAGGCGCGCTCTTGATGCCAGGGCGCGTCTGTCTCGATGCGGT
>JAJYIO010000041.1:4215-11139 GCA_021790035.1 bacterium
ATCCCACCGGTCTCCAGCGTCGGGCCTGGGATCTGGCGCGTCGCTTCGGTCTGCCGACAGCCTACGACTGCCAGTACCTCGCCGTCGCCGATCGCCTGGGCTGCCAGCTCTGGACGCGCGATCGCCGCCTGGCAGATGCGGTATCCGCGCCCTGGGTCCGGTATCTGGGCACGGCGGACCTCCCTGCGACCTGACCGAGCCTCCGCGGGCGCAGGGGCATCGGGTGCGACGAGCACCTTGATGGCGGCTCGGCATCAGGTTTTTCCACAGCGTTTCCCACTTCCCGGGCCCCGAAATGTGCGGTACTACATAACGATGTTCCGTACGCTCCTCGCCCCTTGGCGCCAGGCGCCGCCAGGCGCTTCCGCGGAGGCGGGCGACCCGCCGGTCCCGCCGTGGGCGACCGCGCTCGTCGAGCTGGTGCAAAAGGTCACGCGGTCTCAGGCCCGGGGACAGGTGCAGAGCGAGGGGCTCGAGCGCAAGGTGGAGGCGGGCTTCGCCGATCTGCGCCAGCAGGTGGGCGAGCTGGCCAGGGCCGGAGCGGGGGGGCGCGATCTTGACTGGGATCCGCTGCTCGACGCGCTCGATGGCCTCGCCGAGGCCGAGACGGTTGCCCGGGAGCTGTCAGCTCCGCTCGTGGCCGGGCTCCGCGGGATCGCCGAGCGGCTGGCGACGTTTGCGTCGGAGGCCGGGCTGACGCGGATCGACACCGCCGGGGCGCAACCGGACGGGCGGTTTTACCGTGTGGTTGGCACGACCGAGCGCGCCGATGTCGAGGCCGGCGCGATCGTCCGCGTCGTCCGTGCCGCCGTGTTGCGCGGCGAGCGCCTGATCCGCGAGGGCGAGTGCGTGATCGCGGTTGCGCCCGCGAGCGCCGCCCCGGCCGCCGACAGCCCCGAGTCCATTCCCGTCGCCAGCAGCCCGGAGCCCGTTCCCGTCGTCCTGGAAGCGTGAGGTAGTTCGCAATGGCCGTCTTCGGCATCGACCTTGGCACCACCAATTCCGTCATCGCACGCCTCGATGGCGGCAAGCCGGTTCCCATCGCGATCGCGGGGGATCCCATCGTGCCCTCGGTCGTGCTCTTCCGGGAGGGGGAGACGATCGTCGGGCGCCCGGCCCGCAACCTCGCGCTCCAGTTCCCGCACGAGGTGGTGCGCTCGGCCAAGCGGCAGATGGGCACCGACCACCGCTACCGGATCGGCGGCCTCGAACTCACCCCGCAGCAGGTCTCGGCGGCGGTCCTGGCCGAGCTCAAGCGCGGAGCCGAGGAGGCTTCGGGCGAGGAGGTGCGCGATGTCGTCATCACCGTGCCCGCCTACTTCGACGACGCCCAGCGCCGGGCCACCCTCGAGGCCGGGGAGCTGGCCGGGCTCCACGTCATCCGCCTCCTCAACGAGCCGACCAGCGCGGCGCTGGTTTACGAGCAGGCGCTCGTCGAGAGTGGTGCGAGCGAGATGTTGATGGTCTACGACCTGGGCGGGGGCACGTTCGACGTGTCGATCCTCGAGATCAGCGGCTCGGTGCGCGAGGTGCGGTCCACGACCGGCAACACCCGGCTAGGGGGCGACGATTTCGACGAGCTGCTGGTCAAGCGGTTCCTCGAGGAGATCCTGGATGCCGATGGCGTGGATCTGGCCGGCGATACGGTCGCCATGGCGCGCCTGCGCCGGCTGGCCGAGGAGACCAAGATCCGGCTGTCGGCGGACACCGCGGCCGAGGCCAAGGCCGAGTTCCTCTTTGCCGCCAGGTCGGGCCCGATCCACCTCGACACGGTCGTGACCCGCCGGGACCTCGAGGCGCTGATCGCGCCGCCGGTCCAGGATACGATCGCCCTTTGCCGGAAGGCCATCGCCGACGCCAAGCTCGGTGAACAGGCGCTCGATCGCATCTGCCTGGTGGGCGGCTCGACGCGGATCCCGATGGTGCGCGCCGCCCTCGAGGACGCCTTCGGCGTGCCGGTTCACGAGGAGATCGATCCGGATCTCGCCGTCGGGCTGGGAGCTGCCGTCCAGGCCGGATTGCTGGCTGGCGAGCCCGTCTCGCGCATCCTGGTCGACGTCGCATCCCACACGCTGGGGATCCGGGCCATCGGGATGCACGACGAGGACTTCGACGAGGCCGATACCTTCGCCCCGGTGCTGCGGCGCAACACGGTGCTGCCAGCCACGCGCACCGAGGAGTTCTACACGGCGGTCGACGATCAGGAGATGATCGAGGTGGAGGTCTACCAGGGCGAGGCCGGGCGGTGCTCGCTCAACGCTCGCGTGGGTTCGTTCATGTTCGACCTCGAACCGGCTCCCGCGCTCGCGCCGGTTCGCGTGCAGTTCGCCTACGACCTCAACGGTGTGGTCAAGGTCTCGGTCACGCAGACGGGGTCGGCCAATTCCAAGACCGTGGCGCTTTCGGTCGCGGACGCCACCGCGGGCAATTCCGCCACGGCTGGCAAGGGCGGCGCCGGCAAGGCCACTGCGCCCGAAGATCCGCTCGCGATGAAGGCCCGATCTCTTGCGGAGAGCTTGCCCGCCGACCTCGGCTCCCGCCTGTCGAGCCTGCTGGCGACCTACGAGGGTGCGGCCGACGCCGCCAGGACCCGGGCCGAGGAGGAGCTGCTGGATTTCCTCTTCGAGCACGAGGACGACGCCCTGGTCGCAGAGGCGCCGTAGGCGATGGCCGCCAAGGCCGGTCGCGGCAAAACGATGCGGGTCGCGCGCAAACGCGGCGAGCTCATCGAGCGGGCTCTCAAGCGCAAGGACGCCTTGAAGGCCGCCGACTCGCTCCTGGATCTGGCGCCGGCCGAAAGGGCGGAGTGGCTCCCCCAGGTGGCACGGGCGGTCCGGGGTGCGGTGGCCTCGGCCCACCGGGGCAGGACCTGGGCCGACCTGGCCGCCCTTGCCATCCGGGCCGAGTCCGAGCCGGGTCTCGTGGAGAGTGCCGCCGGGCCTGACGACGCCGCGGCGGCGTGGTGGCCGCTGGTCTGGGCCTGCGGCCGGGCGAACGACTGGCGGCGTGCCAGGGTCCTGTGGCTCCGGCTCGAACCGGCGGTGAGGCTGGGCAATGCCCCGCTCGCCGACGCGGTGGGGGCCTGGGTGACGACCGCGGACAGCGCGCAGGGCCGGGCCAGCAAGGGTGCGCGAGGGACGCTGCCGCCAGATTCTACGGCCCGGGTGCGCGAGGCCATGATCGCCCTGCGCGCGAGCTTACCCTGGCACGAGTTCGCCGGGGCAACCGAGCGGTGGCTGGCCCGCTCCTCGGCCGAGGTGGACGGGGCGATCCGGCTCGAGGCGGGCCGCCTGGCTGCTCGAGAGATCGCAGAGCGCCTGGCCAGCGGGCGCCCGCCAGCCGAACCCGTTCGCTTTCTCGCCCAGCTCGTGCAGGAGAGCGTCGCGTTGCCGGATCTCGAGGCCGAGGTCCTGCTCGGAGTTCGGGCCCTGTGGTCCGCCATCGCCGTCCCGGGCCTGTCGGACGCAGGGCAAGCACAGGCCCTGGTCCGCATCGGCAAGGCCGCGGCTCGCTATGCTTCCCTGCGAGCGTTCCTCGAGGGCGCGGTCCTCAACCTGGCCATACATCCCCCCGCCGCAGAAAAGTTCCTTGCCCTCCTCGAGACCCTGCTCGCAGACGCTTGCGTTCCGGGCCTGGGGATCAAGGCCCTGCGGGTCTGGGACGTCGCATTCCGGTACCGGACGGATCGCACGGGCGACTGCCAGTGTGCTGGTTGTCGAGAGGAAGCTGGCCCGCCAGGCTGGTTGCGCTCGGCTCTGGAACGTTCCATCGCGTCGGGCGAACTCGCCAGCTGGCTGGCGCGTGCGCCAGTCGTCCTTGGCGGCGGGGCGCTGGGATTGATGTCGGACTGGCTGGACGCGGCTTCGTGCCTCGCGCTCTTCGACCAGGCGTGGGAGGCATCCGCCGGGACGTTCCGGACCGAACTCGGGCAATTCGCCACCCAGGCCATCCGCAACCAGCAGGAGCGCCAGACCAGCCGGAGCGATCACGACGGTTTCTTCGAGGATCCAGACGACGATCCCTCGGGCTTCGGGGCTTTGGATGGTGTCGGGGAAGCCCTGCGGCGCTCGTTCGGGTTGTCCGCTCCCAAGGATCATCCGCTGTACGCGGAGGGAGCCGCGCGCAAGCTGTGGGATCGCGTGGCCGAGCGCCTGATCCCCGAGGGGGGCGTCTTCGTCGAGGCCGCGCTGATCAACGCGGGCAGCGCCAGGAAGCGGCGAGAGCTCGCCGAGCGGATGCTCGAGCAGGTCGAGGCCGAGCCGGCCCGGACGATCGCGGTGCTGGCGGCGGTGGATCGAGCCGGTGACTTCGACCTGTGCCTCGACCTGGGGCTCGAGCAATTTCAAAGGCTTGCCGGCGACGCCAGGGCGTGTGCCGCCGCCCTCGAGGCCGCGGTGGCCCGACCCGATTTCCCCTTTGCCATGATGGTCAACCTGGCCCAGCGCCTGCTGGCCGCGGTGCCCCGAAAGTCGAAGGACCTCGATCCGGCGATCGCCCGGATGATCGACGAGGCCCGCTTGCTCGTGCGGGAGTGGGCGGAGCGACACCCCGCGTCGACCCTTGCGCCCAAGAAGAAGCGCCAACCCGCCAAGCGCAAGTCCTCGCCCCGGCCTGCGGGAAGACGAAAGGTCGGTTCGCCGTCAGCCGAAGTGCCCGCCGGGCAGCTCGGCCTGCCCGGGATTGTTGCCGATGACTGATCTTTCCGACGCCATCGTGGAGCACTGCTCCAGACTTGCCCGCGGCAAGCCCTTCGCACTTCTGGGCATGCGCCCGACCGCCAGTCGGAGCGAGCTCAAGGACGCCTACTTCGCCAAGCTCGCCAAGCATCAGCCGCACGAGGATCCCGCAGGTTTCCGGCGCCTTCGCCAGATCTACGAATCCCTGCTGGTCGATGGCGCCCAGGAAGCCGCCTACCTGATGGCGCCGATCGATCTCCCGGAGGCCCGGGCGCGCTTCTGTGACCCTCTCGAGGACGAGCTTGCGCAGGCCGAGTCGCACGAGAACGAGGCGCGATCCGAGGCCACGGCCGGTGAGCGTTTCTTTGAGGCCTGGGCCGCGCTCTCGTGGCAGGAGGCTGCCGGGCGCAGCCTGGACGGCGACCATCTCGGTGAGGATCGCCCCTAGCGCTCCCGGATGCTCGGGGCCGGGTCCTCGAGGTCTTCGACGGACCCTGGCAGGTCCGTTCGCCGGCCAAAAGTGGTCTACGTCACGACAGCGATCGATCGGTTATGTTAGGGTGGGGCCGTGGGCCCGCTGCGCATACTAGAAGTCGAGATCGACAACTTCAAGACGTTCCGGCAAGAGAAGATCACCTTCTTGCCGGGATTCACGGCCATCTCGGGACCCAACGGCTCGGGCAAGAGCAACATCCTCGACGCGCTCCTGTTCGCTCTGGGCCTCGGCAACAACCGGGCGCTGCGGGCCGAGCGGGTGAACGACCTCATCAACAATTCCTCGCCCCGCCGCGAGGCCCGGGTGACGGTGCGGTTCGGCACCGGGAGCCGCACGCACGGTGCGGCCGGCGAGGGCGCTGAGGGCGAGGACGAGATCCTCGAGATCGCCCGGCGGGTGCGCGAGTCGACCCCGACCGCCGGCGGGCCGCCCACGCCCGTCAGCACGTACTACCTCAACGGCAAGGTCGCCACCAAGGAAGACGTCCACGACGCCCTGGCGCGCCACCGCATCAGCCCCAACGGCTACAACGTCGTGATGCAGGGCGACGTCACGTCGATCATCCGCATGAGCGCGACCGAGCGCCGCAAGATCATCGACGAGGTCGCGGGCGTGGCCGACTTCGACCACCGGATCGAGCAGGCTACCAAGGAGCTGACCGCGGTCGTCGAGCAAGAGGATCGCACGGGGCTGCTGCTGGGCGAGATCGACCAGCGGCTCGGCGCGCTGCGGGCCGAGCGCGACCAGGCCCTGGCCTACCGCGCCCTGGAGCAGGAGCTCAAGGGGTACGAGGCCGTCGCCCGCCATGCGGCCTGGTGGGATCAAAAAGACGCCATCGCCGGCCTCGAGGCCGTGCTGGCCGCCAGCACCGCCAAGCAAGGCGAGCTGGTGGACGCCCTCGAGCTGGCGCGGCGGGCCCTCGACGCGGCCCGGGCGCAGGAGGCTGTGCTGGCGCAGGCGATCCGGGATCAGGGCGGCGAGCGGCTAGAGGCCCTCGAGGAGCGCTGCCGCAAGCTCGAGACGGATCAAGAGAAGGCCCGGCTCGAAGAAGAAGCGGCCCGCCGTCGCGCCGCCGAGCTCCAGACCGCCGCCGACCACGACGCCGAGCGCATGGCCCGCCACGAAGCCCGTATGGCCGATCTGGCCAAGGACGCCCTGGCCAAGGCGGCCGAGAAGCAATCTCTCGAGGCCCAGGCGGTGGAGCTCCGCCAGGAACACGATCGCCTCCAGCAGGAGCTCGAGGAGCTGACTGCCGGCCGCCAGGAGGTCAAGGCGCAAGAGGACGCGCTGCGAGCGCGGCTCGATGCGGCACAGAAGGCCTTGAGCCAGCTCGAGATCGAGAAGATCCAGGCCCGCGCCCAGCGCGTCACGGTCGAGGATCGCCTCGAGGCCAGCAAGACCGCCCGTGCCCGCCATGCCGAGGAGGCCAGGGCCGCCGACGCCGAGGTCGAGCGGTTGACCCAGGGTGCCGAGCATGCCCGCGGTCAGGCGCAGATGGCCCAGTCGGACCAGGAGCGCGCCGCCGGTCACCTGCAGCGGCTCGAGCAGTCGCTGGCCGAGGCCGAGGCGCAGAACAAGGCGGCCCGCGAGGCCTTTCAGCTCGCCCAGAGCCGCATCGAGGCGCAATCGTCGGCCTTCCGCGGCGACCTCGACATGGTGCTGCACGCCCAGATCCCGGGCGTCGTCGGCACGCTGCTGCAGCTCGGCGAAGCCGACCCCAAGTTCGCCCGCGCCCTGCAAGAGGCCGGCGGC
>JAJYIO010000042.1:0-535 GCA_021790035.1 bacterium
CCCTCGATGACCGTGGCATGCGCCTCGAGGGCGAGCTTCCGTGGGGACCGCTGCGGGTTCCGATCGTGCTGGGGGGGCCGGTGACGCTGAACGACGAGGGCCGGATCCAGCTTTCGGTGGCGCGGGTCGATGCGGGCGGAATGGGCCTCGGTCCCTTGCTGTCCCTGTTGCGGACGGATCTCGAGCGGGTGCTGCGCCTGTCGCCGGACGCTCCGATGGCCGCTCGCGGAAACGCCCTGGTGATCGATCCCGAGCAGATCTTCCCGTCGCCGAGGGCCAAGGGGCGGCCCTCGGCCGTTGACACCTCGAGCGGTGCGCTGATCCTGTCCTATGACTCGCCAGAGCCGATCACCGGCCCGCCGCTGGTCGACAAGGACGCGCCGGCCTTCCTTTTTTGCCTCGGCCATACCCTGCTCGTCGGCAAGATGTTCCTCAGCGACGCCGTCTTCCAGGTCGTGCCGCGCTCGGCGGACACGCAGATCCTGGACTTCTCCCTCCAGGGCTACCGCAAGCAGCTGGCAGCCGGCGAGAGTAC
>JAJYIO010000042.1:545-11107 GCA_021790035.1 bacterium
AGCTCGTCGTGCGGCTCCCCAACCTGGACGAGATCGCACCATCCTCTTGAGTTCCAGCCGGTAGGGCTGGCCTTGCGTCCGCGGAATCGCCCGCGGCCTCGCCGCTCCGGATGGCCCCGGGGAGCGGCGCCGGGGCTGGCTGATCGCGGGCCGCCGGGGCTTTTGGTGCAAGCTTAAACATCGCTTAAGCCCACTGGACGCAATGTCGGGTGCCGCGGAGGCGACAACCTCTCTGGTCGCCATGGTGCCGGCGAAGAGGAGGACGAGATGCCGCGATACAACGCAGCCGTGATGGCTTTGTTGATTCTGTCCGGCTGTGGCACGGCGCCCTCGATCTCCCTGCCTCGTCCCTTCATGCCCCAGTCGGCCGCGGCGACCGCCCAGAGCGCGCAGTCGCAGGCAAGCGCGGGTACGTCATCTTCGAATCCCGTTGCGGGTCAACAGCCCCAGCCCACGGCTCCCGAGCCGGTTCCGGCCGTTTCCCTCCCAAGCTTCTCGGGCCTGGCGGGCAACGCCGCCGTCGAGGCTCCTCTGGTCAATCAACCCGCGCCCAAGCTCGGTTCGTGCTCGGCGAGCGGCAACGACGGCTCGGCCCCCAGCGGCGCGCAGGCGGATCAGTCGTGCTTTGCCACCCCCACGCTGTCGAGCGTGCCCAACGAGATCATCGTGGCCGTCAAGCCGGGCCAGCAGCTGCGGCAGCTCCAGTCGCTTTCGGGATTCCGCACCGTCTCCTCGGTCAACGTGGGCGTCACCTACCAGGTCGTGCAGATCCCGGCAAACATGACGGTCCAGCAGGCCGAGGCCGTCTACGCCCAGGATCCTGCGGTCGCCTCGGTCCAGGAGGATCACGTCTACTCGGTCTCGGACTACAGCGTGCAGGCCACCGACCCCAACGATCCGGGCGAATCCTCGCAGTGGGGTATGCAGCAGGTCGACGCTCCGCAGGCCTGGGCGCAGAATATCGACGCCTCCAACATCACGGTCGCGGTTCTCGATACCGGCATCGATTACACCCATCCCAAGCTCGCAGGGCGCGTGGAGCTCGGCTGGAATTTCGCTGACGGCAACAAGGACGTCTCGGATCATTTCGGCCACGGCACCCATGTGGCAGGCATCATCGGCGCTCAGGGTGGCGACGGCGGCCTCGAGGGCGTGTGCGACACCTGCAAGCTGATGGCCATCAAGGTGCTGGGCGACAACGGCGAGGGCACGACCGACGCTGTCATCCAGGGCATCCAGTACGCCGTGGAGTACGGGGCCAACATCATCAACATGAGCCTCGGCTCGTCCGATACCGCGGTCGATCCTGCCCTCGGTCAGGCGATCGCTTACGCTCGCCAGCACAACGTCCTGGTCATCTGCGCCGCGGGCAACGATGGCGGTGATGTCACTTCGCCGGCCAACGATCCCAATGCCATCGCGGTCAGCAGCACCAGCAAGTTCCTGTGGTGGGAGTACCTGTCCTGGTTCTCCAACCGCGGGTCCAAGATCGAGGTCGGCGCACCCGGCGGCGGCATCTGGTCGACCGTTCCGGAGACGCCCAACGAGACGGGTGCCATCGGCTATGCCAAGCTCTCGGGCACCAGCATGGCGGCCCCGATGGTCTCGGGTGAGGCCGCGCTCATCGAGGCCGAGCATCCCGAGTTCGACGCCGACGCGGTCCAGCAGCGCATCGACCAGGCGGTCGATGTCTGGGATGGCGGTCGCAACGACAAGGTGGGCTTCGGCCGCATCCGGCTCGATCTCGCGGTTCAGTAACGCTCGGCGGCCCGTTCGCCCGCAGGCTATACTTTGGCCATGGCGGCCCAGCTGGACAACCCGTACCACGGCGTTCCCCTCCTCCTCTCGCACCGCGTCGGGACGCACCTCGAGACGGCGGATCGGGAGATCGTCCTGACCTTCGACGATGGCCCTCATCCCGACGCATCGGGGCCGATCCTGGACCTCCTGGCCCGGTACGGCGCGAGGGCCACCTTCTTCCTCATCGGCCACAACGTCCGGCGCTATCCGGATCTCGTGCGCAGGATGCAGGCCGAGGGCCATACTCTGGGCAACCACACCGACACGCATCCCAAGCTTCCGGAGATCGACACCTTGCGCCTCCGGACCGAGCTCGAGGCCTGTCAGGATGCCATCAAGGCCGCGTCGGGGGCTGCGCCTACCCTCTTTCGCCCGTCTTACGGCCGCTACGACGATCGCGTGCTGGCCGAGTGCGATCGGCTCGGCCTGCGGGTGGTGCAGTGGTCCGCAATGGTGTGGGACTGGCTGGCGCCTTCGGTAGAGGATGCCGTGACCGCCTTCTCGGCCCAGCTCGCGCCGGGAGCCATCTTGCTCCTGCACGACGGCTCCAACATCCGGCGAGATTCCCGAGCTGCCACGGTTGCACTCCTGGGACCCCTGCTCGAGCGGGCCCGGGATCAGGGGTTTCGGGTCGTTCCGCTGGGCGATCGCCTGGCGTGGTTGCGTTAGCGTTCCAAGCGTCTTCGCGCCACTGGAAATCGGTTCTCCGAACCCTTCGTCCTGTGGTAGATTCGGACGGTGCAGGAGGAAGCCTCGACCGGCATCCTGAGCCGTATTCCGGGTCACGCACGGACACAGAGGAGGTCGACCCATGGCCAGCCATCATGCCAGCGCAATCGCCGGGATCGTCACGGCTCTTTTTGCTGCCACGGGCTGCTCTCCGGTCACCAACGTCGGCAACTCCGCGCAGGCACAGCAATCGGATGTATCGACGGCGATCAACACCGTGCTCACGGAGTTCGAGGACTCCGCCGATCTCTCCGGGGATTCCGCGAATGCCACGAGCTTCCTGGAGAGTGCTCAGGACGACAGCTCGGGCACCGGGATCTCGGCGCAGGCGCTACGCGGGGTCCAGGACGTGACGGGCAATCTGTCGGCGCAGTATGCCTGGCCGACCCCCCAGTCCTCCACCTCGTTCGTGCTCGCGGCTCCCGACCCCAGTAATCGCCCCTACTGGCTCTACGAGCTCGTCACGAACAGCGCGGACCATTCGCCCACCGCCACCGTCGTCAGCCGCAACAAGCGGTGGACCCTCTCCACCACCTACTACGTGAGCCAGGGGACCAAGACCTATCTCCCGCCTTTCGGCTCGGAGCAGATCGTCGTAGCCACCTCGGATGGCAAGGTGCACGAGGACGAGATCGTCTCCCCGGAGGCCACGGCCACGATCGCGACCGCGGCCACCCCTTCCATTCCGGCGATCTTCGCGACCAGCGGATTGATCCCCTCCATGGCTCTCATCCGCTCGGCCACGCTCACCTTTCCGGCCTTCGGTTACACCGACGGCGACCTCAACACGGCGGTCGGTGGCCGCTGGGTGGCCTACGATCAGAGCGTGGAACCGACCGCCGGGACGTACTATCCGATCTCCGCGTGGATGCGGGCTCTCAAGGTATCGCGGGTTGATGCTTCGGGCAGCTTCACGGTCTACCGTTACGATATAGCGACAAACTACCATACCCTGGTCAATGCGCAGCAGCACACCGTCAAGGCGCCCCTGGAGTTCATCACCGACGACTACAACGCGGCCAAGGGGACCGAGTGGCACGACGACCGGGCATACGATCCCAGCACCAATACCTGGATCGGCAACGGTTACTTCGTGCCCGAGGGCGGTGCCACGCATTCCATCGCCACCACCTGGGCGGCCGGGGCCACGTCCGGTCCGGACGTCTGGACGCGCACGGCGAGCTGGACCGACCCCAAGGGGAATACGATCGGGTACATGCTGGACTACAACTTCGACCAGTCGGGGACCGGCAGCGTATCGGTCGACGGCCTGACGGTAGCCACGCTCACGTGGGCTCCCGATCTCAAGGGGACGGCTACCCTCACGTCCGGCCAGACCCGGACCTATCGCGTCCCGCGCCCCTAGCCTGCACTATTCATGGCCCGCTACTCGACCGTCGCAGATCGGCCCGCCTGCTTCGTTGCACCGCGGTCCGTCGGTCCTCACGTACTGTTCAAGTACGCTGCGTCCCTCGGGCCTCGTGCGCCTCGCATCCGGACCGATCTGCTCGGTCTCGCTACGCGAGCCGTGAATAATCCAGGCTAGTGTCCTTGGGCGTCTGGCAGCTGGCCGACGAGGCGATTGCGGGCCTCGGCGATGCCTTCCCGGGCCATCACGATGCGCTCCTCGCCTTCGTCGGCCGCTGCGGACACCGCCTTGACGCGGAACGGGGCGGCGAGGCATTGCCGCAAGCCTCATGGCCCGAGCTGCTGGAGCGGTTCGAGTCGGCCTGCGACGCACTGTGGCAGCACGCGCCGGAAGCCGAGAGGAGGGCGCTGGGACAGGTCTTCTCGCCGTCCGAGATCATCGACGAGATCCTGGACGACGTCGGGTTCGACGGCCTGGCGCCGGGCCGGATCCTCGATCCGGCCTGTGGCACCGGGGCCTTCCTGGCGCGAGCGGCCCGTCGCATCCTGGGCGGATGCCCGCACGGGACGATCGCTTCCGCGGCTGCCTTCGTGGCCCGGCGCGCCTTGTCAGAGGTCGTCGGCATCGAGATCGATCCGCCGACGGCCGCGCTGGCCCGCATCCGGATCGCCCTGGTGGTCGCGGGGCACCTGGCTGCCATCGATCAGCTCGCTCTCGTCCGCGAACTTCCGGCCCCCCAGGTCCTCACGGCGGACGCGCTCACCATACCGGCTCCTGGCGGGGACTTCCGCTGGATCGTCGGCAACCCGCCCTACCTCGAGGCCAAGCGAGCCGATCCGGCCGACAAGAGGCGCTGGCGCCAGCGCTTTGGCGCCCGCCTGGACGGGGCTTTCGATCTCTACGTCTGCTTTCTCGAGCTGGCGCTGGAATGGCTCTCGCCGGGCGGCGATCTGGGCATGATCGTGCCGAACAAGTTCCTGGTGAACCGCTACGCGCGCGGCCTTCGTCAGCGCATGCTGGACCTCTGCCCGCCGGTCACTCTGCGGGACGCCTCCGAGAGGGAGGTCTTCGTGCGAGTGGGGGTCTATCCGATCACGCTGCATGCCCGCCGCGAGGACGGGGCGGTTCCGCCAGGAGCCAATCGCGCCCGAGCTTGCATCGCGATCGGCCCGTCCCGGCGCAGGCAGGAGCTCCCCCTGACATCCTTGGCCTCGACGGGACCGGCCTGCACCTGGTTCATTCCCGACGATCTCGAGGTCGGTGGACTGCTAACCCGCCTCCTGGCCAGCGACCTGCCCCGGCTCGAGGATCTCCTCGCCATTCGCAGCACGGTCTCTTTTCACGAAGTCGGCCTGCGCGAACGCTACGTGCGATCGCCCGGGGACGCGGACATCCAACCCGAGGGCGACAGCCCGGTCCTGCCCTACCTCGGCGGCAAGAGCTGGGCGCGGCAGAAAGATATCGCTCCTTTCTCGCTACGCTGGGACGGCCACACCATCCGATACGCCCAGGCTGAACTCGCGGCCGGGGGGAATCCGTTGCCCGCGCTCTGGCAGTTCCGTTCACCCAAGATCATCTTCTGTCAGCACGCACGGCGGCTGGCCGCATGTCAGGACGCCGACGGGCGGTTCGTCACGAAGGACGTCTATCCGATCGCACTCGCGCCCGAAGGCTCGCCTGGCGGCTACACGGCAGCGTTTGCCGCCCTCTTGAACAGTCGCCTCCTGTCGGTCCTCTATGCGGTGCTCTTTCGTGGAATCTGCATCGGCGGGGGCTACTACCACTATCTCCCGGCGTTCCTCGATCAGTTGCCCTGCCCGCAGCCGGATTCCGGAACCCTGGCCGCCCTTGCGCAGCTGGCGGCCCGGATCCAGCAAGACGGCCCGACGGTGGCTGCCGTGCGAGAACTCGACGATCGCGTCGAGGACCTGTACGGACTGTCGAATCCGGAGCGTCGCGGCGTCGCCCGGACTTTCCTGCGCTACGCCTCGAACGAGGACCCTTTCACCGCAGCTCAGCAGGCCATCGCCGCCGAGGATCGCGCCCTCGGCCAGCCGTCTGGCGGACGGCCTCCTTGAGGGTTGAAACCTCGCCACCCGAGGAGCCAAGCGCCCAAGCAGCTTGCCTCGGCCGGAGAGCGCAGCGCGGGGGATAGAAATTTCTTGCTAGCGGCGGAGCGCTCCCACGACCACGACCGGCTCCTCGGCGGCCACGCCCTCGAGTTCGGCGGTCGCGAGGGAGACGACCTGCGAAGGATCTAGCAGGCCCGAGAGGTCCAGGATCTTGCGCCCCCGCAAGACGAAGCAGTCCGGGATCTCCTTGCCCGCGTCTCCGAATTGCGCGTGCTCATCGAGGAAACCGGCCAGGGTCGATGGCAGATCGGCCGCCCGGGTGGCGAGGACGTTTCCGCGGTTGGTCTGCAGCCGGATCACGCCGTCCTGGTCGATGACCCGAAGCGCGATCCGGGTTCGCTTGAGAAGGCCACGCAGGCGCGATTCCTTGATCTGCGTGCCCCAGACCTCGAGACCTCCGGTGCGGGCCATGAGGTCGATGGCGTCGACGGGTTCGTCGAGGGCGTGAGCTGCGATCGCCCGGATCTCCTCGGGCGATGGTGCCGCAGCCGTCAGCTCGCGGGTCCGGAGTTCGGTGGCTCCGGTCGCGACCGCACGCACGATGTTCCGGGCCGAGTCGATCTCGATCTGGACCTCGACCGTGCCCGCCGCCGCTCCCATCGCCAGGACCGCCGCCTCGGCCTCGCGACGCAGCCGCAGGAGGTCGTCGTTGGTGGGACGGGTGAGGTTCCGTTCGATGGTTTCCCGTACCATGGCCAGCGCCACGCCGATCGCCGAGATGACGTCGGCGTTGTCGGCCAGGGCAAAGCGCAATCCCATGCGGCGCGCCAGGTAGGGCACGAGCGCCGCCGCTCCGCCGCCTCCCCCCATCAGCGTCACCAGGCGCCGGTCGAGCCGGTAGTCGGCGATCATCTTCTTGACGCGGGCTTCGAGGGGATCCGTGGCGAGCTGGAGGATGCGCGTGGCCAGTTCCTCCGGCTCCATTCCCGCAGAGCGCGCCACGCGCTCGGTCACCAGGCGCACGGAGTCGGCATCTCCGCGTGCGCAGTCGCCTTCCGGAACGAGATCGAGGAAGTTGGCCGCACACGTGGTGGTGAGGGTATGCGAGACGTCGCGACCGGTCCGCAGGGCCAGGTAGTCGGCGGGATCTCCGGGCCTCGGGGCGAGGGTCATGACCTCGCCCATCTTCATGTCGGCCTTGGGGAAGGCGGCGTAAGCCAGGCCCGCGATATGGGCGCTGCGCGGCCCGACGGCGATCGGTCGGGCTCCTCGCAGCCGACTGTCGCCGGCAGGCGCCTCGAGCCCGAGCGGCGCCTCTCGCCCTGCCGTGGCGGGTCGCCCGGGCTGGGCCACCCGGACCATGGAGCCGCCGGCGACGCCGACGGTCCGGACGTCGAGCGTCCGGAGGTACAGCCGGTTGCCACCGAGCTCGGCGGCCTTGACCTGGGCCTTGCCGTTGCGGATCACGGAGATATCGGTGCTGGTGCCGCCGATCTCGAGGAAGATTCCGTCGGATAGCCGCACGGCCATCATCGCTGCCGCCACGCCGGCAGCTGGACCCGAGAGCATGGTCAAGATGGGGCGTCGGCGCATCTCGGCCAGGGTCATGACGCCTCCGTCCGAGCGCATCACCATCAACGGCGCCGCGATGCCCGCCGCCCGGACCGCGCGCTCGGTCATGTCGGCGGTCTCGACCATCCGCGGGAGCATGCAGGCATTGATCGCGGCTGTCCGGGTCCGGGCTCTCAGGCCGTAGAGCTGCGAGATCTCGTGGCCCGCACAGGCAAGCTGGCCGCCGGTCCGCAGCAGCTCGACCGCCCGGGCCTCGGCCTCGGGGTCGTCGACGCCGAAGGCCGCGCTGATGACGAAGGCCCTGGCGCCGAGGGCTTCGAGCGCGCTCGCCGCCTGGAGGAAGGCCGCGTCATCGAAGCCGGAGCCAACATCCAGGAATCGGTGGACGGTCTGCAGGTAGCGGCCGGGAGCCAGCTCGAGCTTCCCGATGCGCGTGGCGCGGCTGGCCAGCCACGCACCGGGGCCCCGGCCCATTCCGAGGATGCCGACCATGGCGACGTCACCCTCGAGCAGGGCGTTGGTGGCCTGCGTCGTGCTGTGCGCGATGAGGCCGATCTCGTCGGTCCGGGCTCCGGTATCCGCGATCAAGAGGGAGAGGGCCTCGAGCACGCCGGCGGCGACTCCCTCGGACGCAGAATGCGTGGTCGGAACCTTGATCCGGCCTGCCAGAGCCAGCGTCGAGGCGTCCAGCGCGACGGCGTGGGTGAACGTTCCGCCCACGTCGATGCCGATGCGGAGGCTCCGGCCCGAAGCGGCATCACCGGCCGGAACGGACTTCTCGATGGCCGTCTGGCCGAAGAAATCGCGCAGCCGCCCTAACCAGGAACGCGGGGGATCGCTCATGGAAGACTCCCCTTCGGGGCGGTGACTTGCAGGGGGCCTTGCCCCCCGCAAACTACCCCCCGCTGCGGGCGAGCTGCTGCGTAGCCCCGCTCGGTAGGTGGCGTTTGGTTCGACCGTGGCGGCGATCGCCTCATGGCAAGAATCTCGCGGCCGAGATGCCCAGACCTAGCACGGCCGCCCCCCAGGCCCACGGCAGAAGCTTGAGAAGCAGGCGTGTCGTCGTCGTCCCCGAGAAGTTGGCAACCCAGATGTTCTGGGTGTTGGTCGGGTCGCAGACCCCCTGCACCTGGCCGACCGACAGGAGCATCCCCGCGATGGCCGCTCCGGGCAACAGTCCCGTGGACAGCAGCAGCCCCGCCAGGCCACTGCCCAGGCCGAACGTGTTGAGTGGGCCGCGGTATAGCGCCAGGGGTGCCAGGGCGGCGAACGCGATCACGTAGCCGACCGGCTGTCGGGGCACGAGGGCCGAAAGGTAGGGGGCCAGTGCCTGCTTGACGGTGTCGTCGGTCATCGCCGCGATGACCATCCCGATGCCCATCATCAGCACCAGCACCGGAACGACGGCCGAGATGCCGTCGAAGACGGCCTGGGTGAAGGCGTTGAGATGGCCGCGGCGCCAGGTTGCGGCCAGGGCGAACACGATCCCGATCGCAAACGCGGGGATGATGTCGACGTTGAAGGCCAGCACCAGCACCAGCGGCACGAGGGGGGCCAGGAGCGCGTAGGCGGGCACATCCGAACTCGGCTTGAGCTGACGGTGGACCGCTGCGGCCAGCAACCCGACGCCGATCGCCACCGCTCCGCCCAGATGCAGCCAGTGGGCTCCTGCCGGAGACAGGGGCGGAAGGACGTGCGCCAGGGCCACGCCCCCCCCGGCCAGTGCCGCCAGCGCGCCGACCACCGGCAGGGCACCGATCCGCTGCCGGGCATCGGCCTCCCAGAAGAGGAAGGCGATGGCGACCAGGGCAAAGGCGACGCCGAAGGCCGAGGCAAAGGACGCGATCTGCTCCCTGGGCACCTTCATGACCTCGATGTAGAGGGTCCAGTTCGAGAGGTTGAACAGGCCGCCCAGCGAGAGCCCCAGGAGCATCACTCCGGCGGCCGTCGGGGCCGACATTCCGACCGACGCGAGGACCGGCAGCACGATGGAGCCAACCATGATCACGGCGCCGAGGCCGCCCATGGTGGAGAAGAGCGCGGCCGTCACGAGGAGCAGCACGAGGCCGAGCACCAGGGGATTGTCGCCGCTGAATTCGGCCGCCCAGCGCACCAGGCGATCCCCGATCCCGAAGCGATTCATCACCTGCGCCAGCACCGCGCCCACCATCGTCGTGATGATGGCTCCCGAAAGCATCGTCGACCCGTTCTGGATGACGCCGTGGCAGATGTCGGGCAGGGGTACGCGCGCTACGAGCGCGATGGCGATCGCCATGATCGGAAGCGCCAGCAGGGCCGACAGGCGATTGGTCGCCATGAGCAGGGCCATGATGGCAAAGACGACGACACATCCGGCCGCGGTGAGCATTCGGTCACTCTAGCATGGTCCCGGGAAGCCAGACGGTGGCGTGGGTACCGCCCTCAGGGCGCGCCTCGACCGAGATTCGACCCTCCATGGCTGCCACCAGGCGCCAGGCCAGGTGCAGGCCGAGGCCCAGGCCGCCGAACTGTCGGGTGGAGGAGGTGTCGGCCTGGTAGAAGCTCTCGAATACGTGATCCAGTGCATTCGGTGGGATGCCGACCCCCGAATCCACGACGTCGATGCGCAGGGCGTCGCCTTCCCCGGCGGCCGTGACGCCGATCGTACCGCCCTCGGGCGTGAACTTGACGGCATTGTCCACCAGGGCCATCATCACCCGGACGACCTTGGCGACGTCGATCTGGACGGCCCGGGCCGGCACGTCCCACTGCAGGTGAATCCCCTTGGCGTGGCACCGTTGCTCGGTGCTGGAGCTCAGTTGCTCGAGCGCCTCGGCCAGGGGAACCTCGTCCCGGTGTACCCCCTGCTCGCCCGCATCCAGATGGGACAGGAGCAAGAGCTGCTCGATCTCGTCGAGCAGATGGTCAGCAGCGCGCAGGACGACGGCGAGCGCTCCGTGCTGCTGCGTCGTCATGTCGCCGAAGACCCCCTCGTCGAGCGAGCCCGACTCCGCCATGAGGCTGTAGAGGTGGTAGAGGAA